>JABJPQ010000026.1 GCA_018663815.1 Halobacteriovoraceae bacterium
CCTTCAGACCTTGCCTCACAACAACACCCTTGCGCTTCACTAACCTTCACCTCTATCAGGTTGGTATTGGGACTTGCACCCAATTAGTTTATTGCCATGCCCGGCACACATAAAAAAAAGCCACATTATAATGTGGCTTTCCTATAATTTAAACGAAATATTAAAGCTTATTTTTTCTTAGCTGGAGCTTTCTTAGCAGGAGCTGCTTTTGGTGCTGCTTTTGGTTCTGGGTTAACTTTAAAAAGTTCAACTTCAAAAACAAGAGTTGCGCCACCAGGAATCTTAGGAGGTGCACCAGCGTCCCCGTAACCTAATTCTGAAGGAATTACGAGCTTAATTTTACCACCCTCTTTAACAAGTTGTAGTCCCTCAGTCCATCCCTTAATAACTCTATTAAGTGGAAAAGAAATTGTTTTACCTCTATCAACTGACGAGTCAAAAACATCACCATTAGTAAGTGTACCGTGGTAATGAACTTCAACTTTATCAGTGGCCGTCGGTAGTTTACCAGTTCCTTCTTTCAAAACTTCATACACTAAGCCTGAAGCTGTTTTTTTCGCTTTAGGGTTTTTCTTCATGTAATCGGCAAGGTATTTGTCACCCGCTGATTTTTCTTTTTTGGAAACATTTTCCATACGTGACTTAAACATTTGTTGAATTTTTGGTTGATAAATCTGCATCTCAACCTCTGATTTCTTGTTCTTTGCAGATGCAACGATACCTGTATAAAGAGCTGATAATTCATGGTCATTAAGATTCAATCGTTGAAGGTTTGACCCCAACATAAAACCCATAGCATAAAAAGTTTTATCGTCTTCGGTTTTTAATTTAACTGCTGATGTCCCTGCTTTTTCATTACAAGCAATAAACATAAACGAACTCAAAAGTAATACTAAAATCATTTTCATCATTAAATTCCTTCAAATAAATTTATAAAAATTAACTAGCTAAAAAGATAAACTTTTTTGGATCACTTTGCAAAGTTTTTATGTGCGAGATAAGTTAAGCTTAAAGACAAGTAAAATTAAAACAAATGCTCCAATGACGCTAGAGACCATCCCAACAGGAAGCTCTGCTCCATGAACAGTAACGTTATAACATAATTGATCAACTACTCCGAGTATGGCACCACAAAAATAAGGTCCAAGTAGAATTTCAAACTTCATATTTCTTTTAAAAAAACGAAAACTTCTAAGAATATGTGGGAAAATTAAACCTAAAAAGGAGAAAACCCCAAAATAAGAAATGACAATCCCTGTAAGTATAAAAGAAATATACAGTCCAAATTTTTGAATGAATTCAACATCAAACCCCATCCCTTGTGCTATTGAGCTTCCTAAATTTAGCACTTCGATTTTTGGTGATAAACGGTACAGCACAAGTTGAGTGACCATAAAAACAATTATAAAGATAAAAATAAAGTTTTGATCATACTGCTTAAAGCTACCAAACCATAATCCAACTGGAAATTCAAAGTTTAGGGCCATAAACAAAAACTGTATCACTGAGAACAGAGCCCCAATCATTAAATTAAAAGCCAGGCCAAATAAAATAACTTTTTGCATATTCAATTGGTGCCAAATATTTTTTACTTTTGATTTATAGAAAACAAAAGGAAAAAGTACGAGAGAGGTTCCTGCAAATAGAATCAATGATAAATGATTTAAAGAAAAATCGATATTAAATACCACAAGTATTATTTGTGAAACTAAGATAAAAAGAACAGCTGCTCCATCCATCCCGAGTGTAGAGGGCGATGCAAGACTATTATTTGTCACTAATTGGCTAAGGCTCCCACTGACTGAGATAAAATATCCACAGAAAAATGCAAACATAAACCTCATCATTTCAAACTCGAAGTCCACTAAATTGCCCCCAACTTTAAATACATCCCAGATATTTCTAAATTAAAGCAAGTATCAATCAAGTGAGCTAGATCTTTTTTATTATGTTCAATAATACATATCGCTTTATCTCTTTTTTTAAGACTAGTCAGGAGTTCCAAAAAGAGCTTTTTATTTTTTTGATCTAAGAATTGCAATGGCTCATCAAAAAAGAAAATATCTCCAGATAAATATAATCCAAGCATTATTTTAATCATTTGATTTTGCCCACCACTTAGTTGTCCAATTGGTTTATCTATATAAGGCAAAATGTATTGTTCATAATCGGAGTAAATATCAAGTTTTTCAAACTGGTAAGGCTTAAAAACCTTTTTAGCGTCCTTAAAAGAAAGGTCATTTAAGGGCATAACCCTTGATTGATCAACAAAGATGCACTTACCTTTTAACAGACTTGTTTGTTTCCGTTTCAAATATTGTAAAAAAGATGATTTTCCAATCCCATTTTCGCCTTGAATAAGGACCAGCTCACCTGAAGTAAAGACAATTTCACCAAGAAGTTGCTTCTCATTAATCCAAAAATCATCATCTGCTGATATCGTAAGCTTATGCATAACAGTTTATAACATAATCTAGAGATAAATGACATTTTCACTTAGAAATATTTCTTAACCAATAGTTAACGAAAACTTAATTTTTCTAACTCTTTTAAAAAGTATATTTGTCTAATTCCGGGAGTTAATAGACCTCGATAAGAAAGATTATAACGTTTTTCACTTATTTTTGAAATTTTAATTTCCTTACTACGGCTTTCGCTAACCGCAATTAGTTTGTGTTCCACCAAGGTTTTTAAAATTTTATCTGACCAGGTCAAATACGCAAAGTCACTAGGGTATCCAGTATAACTTTCAAATTGCTTAAGACTAAGCACAAATCCATCATTGGCCATAACTGTTTGAGGTATCTTGCCATAACGGAAAGTACCTAAAAAATATATACTCTTTTTTAAAAAAGGATTTAGTTGTAATTTTTTTTGAATGCCCGTAACTTTTGTTTCAAGGGCAAGTACTACTTTATGGCAATGGCTTAATGAGTTTGAAAGTTTAACTAATGAAGTTTGAAAAGCCTCAAAAGGATCTTGATCTCTTGTATCAACTTCAATCGTATTTTTAATATGACTTCTTTTCATTAAGTTTTTAAACTCACGACTTTTGTCAAAAAATATTTTTGTTTTGCTATACTTGATAAGAGTTTTTTTTGATAAAAATAATCCACCCGCGAGGATCTCGCCTTTAAATTTTTCTTTTAAAGGATGAAACTTGGACACCGCAAGCAAATTTTTATCATTTTGTAGATTTAGTTCTTCGAGCAGCATTGTAATAGGCCCAGAGAGTGAGACAATTTTCTCATTTAACTCACACGCCAAGCTTTGCAGGCAAAAAAAGACAAAACAAATACTAAAAGCCGTTTTCATCAAGAACTTTATTCGCTAAACCATCAACGTATTCATTTTGAGGATGACCAGAATGCCCTTTTACCCAATTAAAAATGACAGAACATATTTGACTTTGCTCATCTAACCTTTGCCATAACTCTAAATTTTCAGGAGCCTTATTATCTGCTTTTTTCCAATTCCTTTTTTTCCAACCATGGATCCAAGTCTTCATGCCATTTACGACATACTGAGAATCTGTGTAAACATAGATTTCATGCATGGGTGTCACTTGATTAGATAGACACTCTAATCCTTTAATAATCGCCTTGAGCTCCATCTTATTATTCGTTGTCAATTTCTCTGCTTGTGCCTGCTGCTCAATAATTTGCATTTCTCTAAAAGCTTTGGCTCTCTCTTGCTCTCTGACTGCAGCTTCCATCTGTAATATCCTCTGCTGTTGCTCTTGCTGCTGTCTGGCAAGCTGCTCCTGCGCATGTTGCTTCTGCAAGGCGCGC
>JABJPQ010000323.1 GCA_018663815.1 Halobacteriovoraceae bacterium
AAAACAATCGATTTAACAGTTAAAGCTCATAAAATTAAATTTGATAAATTAGAACATAACAATCACCAATTCATACTGGGAACCTTTCCCTACTTACCATTTAAGCAAAAAAGCTTTGATCTCATTATAGCTCCCTGGTTTTTTGATATCATAGATCGAGACTTTAAGACTTCACTTAAATACACCCTAAACTATCTAAAACCGGCCGGAAAATTAGCCATTTATGGTCCGGCCAATATACACGCCAAAGATATAATCGATCAACTAACAGCGCAAGAAATTACAGAGCACCTTGCTAGTTTTTGTGATGGCATTGAGCTTACAACCAATGAGTTAACATACCTTCAAAACAATATGACATCTCAAAATCGCCTCGAAGAGATAATGTTTCTAACAGGTACTTTAAAAAATGAGATTAATCTCAACCAATCCCTACCGGCCAAAAAAGAGAGTCGATTACGATTCACACCTCCTTTTGAAAATTATAAAGCAGTTAATGAAACATTTTATCATATATTAAAACATATTACCGATGACCTGACCTCTGCTGAGTTGGCTCAAATTATGATTAAAGAATTCTCTTTTAAAGAAGATGAAGCTCAATTTTATGCAGAAAATTTTATTAATAAAATACAATCGGAAATATAAATGCTCAAATATTTTGCTCTTATCATTGCTCTCACCTCTCAACTGACTTATGCACAATTAAACTTATCCCAAAGTGATTCCGATCTTAACTGGAAAGAGATAAACTCAGAATCCTTTAGGGTTATTTACCCAGATTATTTAAGTGAAAGAGCGCGCTACACCTCTCAATTACTTGAGTTTTACCGACCGCTTGTAGGTGAATCCTATCAGTCAACTCCTAAGAAATTAGATCTCATCATTCGACCTCAAATGATTACCCCCAATGGATTTGTAACTCTTGCTCCTAGAAGATCAGAGTGGTTTCACAATGCTAGTATTACGCCATCGATAGGCTCTCTAGAGTGGTTTCAAATTTTAGCCATTCATGAATATCGACATGTCGTACAATTTGACCATATTCGTAAAGGAAATGTACGATGGGGATACAACCTTTTTGGTGAAGGTGTGCTGGGGTTTCTCATGAATATTGTACTCCCTGCATGGTATTTTGAAGGTGATGGAGTTTGGGCCGAAACTGTATTATCTGATGGTGGTCGCGGTCGCTCACCTCGTTTCTCAGCAAGACTAAAAGCACTCATTACAGCAGACCAGTTTCCAAAATATGACGATCTTTTGGCCGGAGATTATACGACAAACCTTCCCAACTTATACGTTTATGGGTATTACTTAGTCACAAGAGCTTACAATTTATATGGACCACAGACTTGGAAATCCATCACTGCATTTGCTTCTGACAGCCCCTGGAATATTTATGCATTTTATAGAAGTTTCCGTATCGTAACTGGAGTGACTTTTGAAGATTTTTATAATGACACTTTGATTGAATTAAAAGAAAAATGGCTTGCTCAAACTCCCGAACTAAACAAAAAAACTCCATCGATCAAAGAATATGAAAGTACTTACTTTCCAATGACTGACAATCACCACCTTTACTATTTTAAACAAACTCTAGACACGCAACTTTCATTATTTGAAGACGACCAGTTTATAGATGAATTTGGTATTTCCCCTTCAGCTTCCAAGATTGATTTACAAAATGGAATGCTGATTTTTGTAGAGAGCCTCCCTCATTATCGGTATATATATAAAAACTATTCTGACATTTTTATCTACTCAATTAAAACAAAAGAAAAAAAGCAAATCACGACAAATAAGCGTTACTCACACCCACAATTTAACCATGATAATTCTAAGATTTTAGCCATTGAATTTAACAAACAAGGAAACTTTACTCTTAATATTCTCAATCTTAACGGTAAAATTCTACAAAGTATTCCTGCAATCAAAAACCAATTGATCACCGAAGCGGCCTGGTTAAATGATCACTCAGTGATCGCTTTTAGTATTAACAATAGAGGAAAAAAACAAATCCTATCCATAAACTTAGATAATAATTCGGTTACTGAGCTCAGTCCTCACACCCGTAATAATTTTTATAATTTAAAAATCAAAGCAGAAACACTTTTTTTTGAAGCAGACTACCAGGGAAAAGTTAATATTTTCAGGTACAATTTAACAAATAAAATTTATTCCCAATGTACTCATGAAGTTATCGCAGCTTATTCGCCACACCCAGCAGAAGAACTTTATTACACCGCTGTTTCAGTAAACGGTACCGAAATAAAAAAGAGAGATTATAATTGTGAGCAAATTTCACAAACCGATCTTTTTGAAGAAGATAAATATCTCACTGAGAGCTCACCTTCAGATTTTTACCATAACTCATTACCTAAAAAAACACCTATCCTATTTGAGGCGACAATTGAGGAGCAGGAGCAACAAGAACAAAACTACCCTGAGTACTCCAATGTATTTAAACCCCACTCTTGGTCTTTTATTGGTGGACGTGGCTTTCAGCTAGAAGGAACAAGCTCAAACATGCTAGGAAGCTTATCTGCTCTGGCCTACACAGGAGTATCCTCTGAAGAAAGTGGAGGTTTCATTGGAGGAGGATTAAGCTATGCAAAATACTACCCCATTTTTAGTATTCTGTTTGACCACGCCAAGAGAAGGCAGGAAATAACTTCAGACGAATTTACAAGTTGGAATGAATCTATCGGAAAACTAGAGGTTAGTCTTCCTTACCTACACCGCTTTGGACTCTACACCGGCATGCACTCCTTAAGCTTAACAACTGGACTCATATCAGCTTCAACAAATGATTACACATCTACTACTAAGCTTAATGATGACAAACTTCAATCAAAAACGATAAACCTACAGATGAGCATTGCAAAATCAAAAACGAAAAGAGAAATTATTCCCCGTTGGAGCACACGCCTCAACACAAGTTATACAGATATTAAGTCCGATAATAACCCTCAAAAAAATTACTATGCTCAAGTCGCCGCTGAATTAACGGCCCCAGGTTTTAATGTAAATCATGGATGGATATTAGATTTTAATCATGAATATAGAGCAAAAAATGAAACCCTTTATCAACTCCAAAGTAATTATGTACCCTTACAGGGTTATAAATTCTCACGTGGCTATACCTATCAATTCACACCTCAATTTAGTAAGTTCGCTCTTAGCTATACATTACCAGTTTCCTACCCAAAAACAGGAATTACTGACTGGATATACTTTACAAGAATCTACACTAAACTCTTTTTTGATTACACGACATATGAAAATCGATTCGATAACATGAGAACAATAAATTCAAAAGGAATCGAATTATACTTTGAATCAAATACCCTGAGAAAGCTTCCCTTTACTTATGGACTAAGGGTCCTACACAATCAGAGAGATAATTTAGGCCAGATGGAAATATTCTTGGCCACAATTATTAACTAACAATTCAGACCGGTAATTACTACACGCTAAGCCAATCTCATTGAATGAATCTCTTTTCTAATATAAACATAAACGTAAACATAAAAAAGGAACTCTTTTATGAAACATTTTTTATTTTTACTGGCCATGTTTGGATCAATTAACCTTTTTGCAAGTGCTGAGTGGAAATGCACAGACCAAGAATCAGTAGCAGACTCTTCCATCGGTGTTTTCCTCAAAATTAACCGCAATGATAAATTAATCCATTTTAACATTTGGTCAACTGATGGCGGAACAATTGAGTTTTTTGGAAGAGAATTAGACGATTTTAAAATTTCAGGTAAAGGAAAATGGATCGATGCTAAGAAGTTCAGAAAAGTTTTTAAATTTAAAGGTCCAACGAAAAAAATATTACTATCCAATAAGAAATCAAAACTAAATAAATTAACAGTCGGTGAACAAGATTTTGGACGACTTTTTTATTTGGAAGTAAAAACTACAGCTTATGACTACACAGGCGGTGTATACTGTACTGTCGACTAAACATGTCATTTTAAGAAGTAAATTACCCATCCATATACCTATAACGTATTGAATTTATGTTATGACACACAACTTATTTAACGCTTGTTGCAATAAAGTTGAATTTAAGTTAAAATGTTAATGAGTACTTAATTAATTTAACGCTGCACGTTGGTCGGTAACTTGATGGAAAAAGATAATTTAAGAATTTCAACAAACTTGAATGAGCTTTCAAAAATTTCGCAAGGAATTATTGCAAAAAAATACCGCCTCACAATTTGGCAAAGTGTCAAAGGCGAAAAAAACCTCATCAAAGGAAATATTAATTCTCAAATACTAAGTCATAGCAAGCTTGTCTATGGCTTCAAAATCAACAACTCTTCTGTCGTAAGTTCAAAACATAAAATATACATGTTCTGTGAAGAAATGAATGTACTCATAAAGGGTGAAGTTAAAATTATCAGTAGAGGTCGACTAAAAGTTAATGTCGATAAAAAGTTCTACATGAAAGAAAACCGTAAATACCCACGACTCAACCTTGAATCTAAAGATCTGTACGCAACGATATTCAGACGCATGGACCTAAAAGAAAGCCAAAAGGAAGAACAAGTAAAAATGAAAGACCTTAGTGACTCGGGCTGTGGCTTTTACATAACACCATCACGCGCTGTCTTTTTTCAACCTGACTCAAAACTAGAGTTAACAGCAATCGATTCTTATAATTTTCATGAAAGAAAGCTATCTGGAAAAATTATGCATATAACACCCGTACGAGCTGAAAATAGCTTAAACAATAAAATGTTGCTCGTTGGAGTTGAATTTGATGAAAAA
>JABJPQ010000389.1 GCA_018663815.1 Halobacteriovoraceae bacterium
AATTATTCTAGGGTTTAATGGATCTTCTTTATCTGCAAAAACTCTTATTTGTTTACTCTTTAAATCATAGACTCCTTTAAAATCGACACCAACACCGATCGGCCATGTCATTGGAATACATTGAATGGATAATTCTTTTTCAACATTATCAACTAATTCAAAAGCGTCTAAAGACTCACGGTCAAACTTATTCATAAAGGTGACTATGGGAGTGTCTCTTAAGCGACAAACTTCCATCAATTTTTGGGTTTGTTCCTCAACTCCTTTAGCAGAATCAATCATCATGAGAACAGATTCAACGGCCGTAAGAGTTCTGTAAGTATCTTCGGAGAAATCTTTATGTCCAGGAGTATCTAACAGGTGGATATACCGATTATTGTATTCATAACTCATCACAGAGGAAGTAATGGAGATTCCGCGATCTTGTTCCATTTGCATCCAGTCAGATTTTGCTGCTTCGCCGGACTTTGCTTTGACCATTCCGGCCTTTCTTACAACACCACCAAACCAAATAAGTTTTTCAGTTACAGTTGTCTTCCCCGCATCTGGGTGAGAAATAATAGCAAATGTGCACCTTTTCATATCATTATTCATTAAGTATTCCTTCTAAAGAGCAACAATATAGCGTTTTTGTAGTTATGTGCCCAGATATTTTGGCTAAAAAGAAAGTTAAAAATAGGCGAAATTTGAAGGTAATAGCCTGTAATAATGAGGATTTGATTAATTACACCTAAAATCTGCTCTCACAGATCAAAATATCTCATATAATAAACCTAGGACATTCGAGAGAAGTGTCTAAACAAGTGGTCCTAGTAACCCTTTAAGTGTGCTTGCTTTTCTAATACTAGGATCACTTTTTCATCACCCAGCGTCATCAAAAAAATATTTGCATAAGTTTCACTCGCCAAATAGGACGTGAAATTTTCCCATTCTAGACTTATTTCCTTACCAAGCTTAAAATGAATATTTCAACTTAACAATGGCAGGTTTAATGAAGTTAATCATCTACATTCTTATTTTAAGTCACCTCGGTTTATCAGTACATGCAGCAGAGTGGAGTAATACGAGTGTTTCCTATCTCACGGGACAAAGTTACAGAAATGTTAACGATACCGTTGATAGTTACCAAATTTTAACCCTTGAGCACGCTAGTGCTTGGAGATACGGCGATAACTATTTTTTCACAGATATATCTGACTTTAATTCTGATAATACTCAAGCTTATACAGAGTGGTCTAGCCGGTTTAGCTCCCATAAAATTCTTAAAAAAAATTATGCGCATAAATATTTAGAAGATGTATTGCTCGCAACTCAGGTTAATTTTACTCCGGGAGGATCTAGAGTCGACTTAATAGGAGCCGGGTTAGACTTAAAAGTACCGCTATTTGATTTTGTACAATTAAATGCCTATTTAAGAAATAATAATGATCTTAGTGGATCAACTTATCAATTAACCCTGGCCTGGCAGGCTAGGTTTACAAAAACAGTCAATTGGAAATTTAGTGGATTTATGGACCTGGCTGGCTCTGAAGGCTCGGGAGCAAATAAATCCAATCAAAATTTTCTCATGCAATCTCAGTTTACTTGGGTTGCCAATAAAGAATTTGAACTCGGACTTGAATACTTATATTGGTCTAATAAGTATGGAATAAAAGATTTAGATGAATCAGTGCCACAAATCATCGCAAAGTGGAATCTATAATGAAAATTCTAACTCTCTTCTTTATACTCCTACTATCAAATATACATTTGCAAGCTTCGACAGCTAGAGAGTACACCGTAGGAGTTGAATCCATACCTTTTCTACCTTATTCAAATGTAGAAAATGATCATTACAATGGTTTTTTTAAGAACCTACTTGATGAGTTTGCAAAAAAAGAAAAAATTACCTTCAAATACATCCCTCTTCCCCTTAATAGGCTTTACAGTCAATTTCTCATGCATAAGCTTGATTTTAAAATACCGGCCAGTCCGTTGTGGCAAAAAAACAAAAAGAAAGATATTAAAATATACTATAGCTCCCCTGTCATTAGTTACGTGGATGGTGTGATGGTAAAAAAAACAGTAACAAATATTAAACAAATCAAAACCAT
>JABJPQ010000025.1 GCA_018663815.1 Halobacteriovoraceae bacterium
CTGGTTTTGATTGGGGAATAAATATATTCTCTTTTTTAAAATCTAATTGATCAAATAGATGTAGCTTCAAATAAGCTTCATAAGAATTTAAGCTGTGTGAGTTTAACCCGACATATTCATCAACAGCAAAAGCTTTTACGTTGGAAAAGGAAGTCCCCGCTCTTGTAGCAAACTGTACAAGCATGTGATATGCAGCATCCATCGTTCGCCCTGTAGCCAGAGCAATATTTGAATCGCTTTTATGTTCAACCTGCTTAAGTACTTCCTTAGCTACAAATGAAGAAACCTCTGCTGCAGTATTAAAAATATTTATTTCCATAAATATAGTATACACCTATGTAAAAAATTCGGAAACCGAATTTTTGTATTGAAATCCGAACCAACTAAAGGCATCTTCTGAATCGTGAAAGTATCAAACCTAAACATTTTAGTCTGTGATGATGATAAGTACTTTAAGTTAGCGCTAAAAGAGATTGTTAGTGACTACGGCACAGTCTTTGATGCTGAAAACGAAGCTACGGCCAAAGCAATACTAAATAAAAATCATATAGATATTGCCTTAATTGACATGGAAATAGATGGCCCACTCTCAGGAATAAAAATTCTCAAGTCTACGAAATCACAGAGAATCCATTCAATTATTTTAAGCTCTAACCAAGATGAAAGCATCATTGAAATGGCTTACAAAGGAGGTTGTGATCATTTTCTTGCAAAGTTACACTTTAGAAAGTACCTACGCCCCTACCTTCAAAATTATTACAAAAATAAATCATCAAATTTTCTAGACTCTTTCTTTCTAGAAAAATTTATTACTCAAGATGACCAACTTAAAGAGTCCATTTCTGAAATTTGTAGGGTTAATCTAAAGAATAGAACAGTCCTTATAACTGGTGAAACTGGGGTAGGAAAAAGCCTGATTGGTGAACTTCTACACCAGCAAAACCACCCAAATAATGAACCTTTTGTACATATTAACTGCTCTGAAATATCGGAAAGTCTAATGGAGTCTGAGCTCTTTGGGCATACTAAGGGATCATTTACAGGAGCAATCAACAATAAAAAAGGAAAGATTGAGCTAGCAACTGGAGGAACACTTTTTCTTGATGAAATAGGAACGATGAGTACAGCTATGCAACAAAAGCTACTCAATGTCATTGAGAAAAAAGAGTTCTATCCTATTGGTTCTGAGACTCCTGTAAAGGTGGAATTCACCTTAATAACTGCTACCTGTGAGAACCTATTTGAAAAGATTACTAAAAACGAGTTTAGAAAAGATTTATTCTTTAGAATTAGTGGCATAAACCTCGACATCCCCCCTCTACGCAAGCGAGTCTCTGATATCTCTTTTCTTACAAAACACTTTTTAAGAAAATCCCACCGACGTTTTGTCATTAAAGAGTGCGCCCTTATTAAATTATCCCAATACGACTGGCCAGGGAATACAAGAGAACTAAAAAAGAAAGTTGACCTTCTCTCCTTAAAAGAAAAAGGCATCATTGATGAATCAGATATTAACCTGACTGGACTTGCCGCGACGGACGATTTTTTCATTACTGACAAGCAGTTTAATTTTGTTTCGGAGCATGGCCTCAGGGCCTTTATCAAAAACCTTGAAGAAGATTTACTCAAAAAGGTGCTAGAACAAAACCATGGTAAAATTAAGAAAACAATTCACGAACTTAAAATATCAGCATCAGCTTTTTATCGAATCTTTAATAATTTAAAGATGTAAAAAAACTTGGCACTAAACTTGCTCTATGTTTTCCCATAACTAAGGAGAACATATGAACAAGCTACAACAGCGCATTATTTTACAGTACAAAGAACTATACCCACAAGACACCCTGAAAGAAATTTCACTGAAAACAAACATTCAAATAACACGAGTCTTTCGTTTATTTAATGGAAGTGAAATGAAACTCAAAGAATATGAGTCTTTTGAAACAGCCATTGATGAAAAAATTAATAATAATGATTTTTATCATAAGGCTAAAGAATGTTCTTTAATATTATCACCGCAAAAATTAAAAGATATTTATGCTTTAATGAATCAATCCATCAAGCTTAAAACACTGCAGATTACTTCAACACCAACCTCGATCAACTTTCAACTTCAAGAATACTTCAACCTAGTGCTGAAGCCTCGTGGCAAGAAC
>JABJPQ010000024.1 GCA_018663815.1 Halobacteriovoraceae bacterium
ATATTACAGAACATAAAAAAGAAGCAGTAACCTTTACTGAAGAAGCAATGACAAAGATTGCTAGTTTTTACTGGGCACATAATGTGGCTGAACTAAAATCTGTTATAGAAAGTACAATCGCAAACTCAACAACAAATACAATTGATGTAACAGCTATTGAAATTGGTGAGAAGAAAGCGGAAACAGTTGCGAATGATATGGACGAAGATGGGATGAGAATTATGTCTTTAAAAGAAGCAGAAAGACTATTGATTAAAAAGGCTCTTATACATACATCTGAAAACAGAACTCAAGCAGCTAAGATTTTAGGAGTATCAATTAGAACTCTACGAAATAAGATTAATGAGTATCGTGGTGACGGTAATAATTATTTTGTAAATCTTAGATAGGTATATAAATGGACGTTAACGACAAAACATTACAAGCATTATCAGCAGCGACTAAATTTCGCGAAATGAGACAAGAGCTAATCTCGTCAAATATTGCCAATAAAGATGTTCCTGGTTTTAAAGCTAAGAGAGTTGATTTTGAAAATGCTCTGGCGCGAGCTCTTGATGTGGATGGCGAACTTACAATGAATGTTTCGGATAAAAAGCATTTTAATGTTGGAAGTGGTGGGTTTAATAACTTAAGACCAGAAACATATGATGATCCAAATGGAGTTGTTAGCGAAGATGGTAATACTGTTGATGTTCAAAGTGAAATGGCATTAATGGCCGAGAATAAAATTATGTATGATGCTTTAGTTCAGTTGATGAATAAAAAATTGGGCTTGATGAAGTATGCAATTAGTTCTGAAAGGTAAGGAAAGCTATGGATTTGTTAAAGAGTATGAAGATTAGTGCAAGTGGCTTAAGAGCAAACCTTAAGCGCACGGAAGCTATAAACTCAAATATTGCAAATGCCCAAACGACGCGAACTGCGGAGGGTGGACCCTATCGAAGAAAAGAGGTTGTTTTTGGATCTGAGCCCGCAAGAGAAAGTTTTAGTACTGTCCTTGAGGGAGAAGTGGATGCACAGGCGCAAACGGTACACGCAACAGAGGTGATTAACAGTGATAAACCTCCAGTTTTAAAGTATAATCCAACTCATCCTGATGCAAACAAGGATGGGTATGTGGCGATGCCGGATATAAACGTCATGATTGAAATGGCAGATTTATTAACAACTCAAAGAGCATATGAAGCAAATTTAAAAGCAATGAAAATATCCAAAGGCATGGCCCAAAAAGCCTTAGAAATTGGTCGGTAAGGAGTAAGTTATGGCAATTAATAATGTAGCGCAAATAGCAAATACCTTAAAGAGCTATGATGTAAATAATTGGTCTAAATCAATTGAATTAGGTAATAAAATTGATTTTAGAAATAACCAATTTCAAATGGATGAGTCTCAAGGGACTAAGTCCTTTGGTGATTTTTTAGCTGATTCAATTTCAAAGGTTAATGGTCTACAACAAGATGCAGATGTAGCGATGCAAAGACTTGCTAGTGGTGAATCAAAGAATTTACATGAGACACTACTTGCTGTTGAAAGAGCTGACATTGCTTTTAAACAAATGAATCAGGTTCGTTTGAAAGTGATTGATGCTTATAAAGAGATAATGAGAATGCAAGTTTAATAGCTAGTCTTTTCAGCATTTTGAATCAGGAGGATTCTTTTGCAAGATTTTTTAAATCAAATATTTCAAAACTTCATGGATTTTTATAGAACCCTGGATGGAAGACGTAAGGCAAGTTTATTTGGTGTGACCTTAGGGATCGCTGCTATAATGACGCTTTTAGTAGTCTGGGCCACAAAAACTCAGCACAAGTTAGTCTATTCGGAGCTAACAAATGAAGACTCGGTAAAAATTCAACAAATTCTTAATAATGGAAATATTAGTTTTCAACTCGATAATGGTGGAAAGGAAATATTCGTCCCTGAAGATCAAGTTGAAAATGTTAGGTTGGAGATCGCTAAAATGGGAGTGAACTTTAACTCGACTATCGGGTATGAAGTTTTTGATAAACAAGCATTTGGTACTACAAGTTATGTCCAAAAAATTAATAAGCAACGGGCCCTCGAGGGTGAGCTTATGAAAACTATAAAACATATTCGGGGAATAAAGCGAGTTAGAGTCCATTTATCATTACCAGAATCAAGTCCATTTGTTTCAGAGAAGAAACCCCCAAGAGCATCAGTCGTATTGGATATCGAGAGGGGAATGAGCTTAACCAAGGAAGAGGTCTTAGGTATACAGAATTTAATTTCATCAAGTGTTGATGGAATGAGAGTTAAAAATGTTGTTATTATAGATTCGAAAGGTGGAAAACTAACAGAGAATGTTGGTGACGAGATGTCGCAACATACAGCCAATAGATTAGCCTTAGAATCTAAAATAAATAGTCAGTATGAACAACAAGTTGAAGAGATATTAAAACGAGTTGTTGGAGAAGGAAAAGTAATTGCTAAAGTTAATGTGAAAATGGATTTCACGGAGTCTGTTTCGACTAAGACAACTTATGATGGAGAGAACTCAGCGGTTGTCTCTGAAGTGAGTAATAAACAGATACTAAATGGTTCTCGACCATCTCCACAGGGTATTCCAGGTGCAAGAAGTAATCTTCCGGGAGAAAAACCACAACCCGGTATTCCAGAGACAAAAAACAATGTTGATAAATCCTTAACAACAAGAAATTTTAATGTACCAAAAACAATAACAAATTCCAAAAAACCGACCGCTGAAATTCAATCTTTAAGTGTCGCTGTTATGATCGATGGTAAGAGAATTCCTGTTCTGGATAAGGATGGAGAGATTGTTCTAAATGATACTGGTCTTGCAAAAACTAAATACGAGCCATGGGCTGATGCTGAAATTGCTAACTTTAAAGCGATTATTGCATCATCGGTTGGTTTGTCGGAAGCTCGAGGTGATAAAATTGTTATTAAAAATATGGAATTTGCAAAAGAAGATCTCTCTGAAGCAGAGGCTATTTTAAGACAACGAGAAAATAGAGAAATTATTAAGAATCTTACAAAGTACTTAATGATAGGTGTACTTATCTCATTACTCTTTTTCATCGTTATTAGACCATTTATCCAATGGGTTACAGAAAATACTGTCGAGTCTATTGAGGATTTCTTACCTAAGACAATTGAGGAGCTTGAAAAAATTCAAGCAAATCAAAAATTACCAGGACTAGAAGATGCTCTTCCTACAATAGAAGATAAAATGAATCCAGAGAAAATAGAGGGTAATATGTTGCGCGAGCGGATTGTTAACCTTATTGAATCAAATCCAGCTAAGGCCGCACAAGTTGTGCATGAGATGATTCATGCACAAGATACAAATAAAGAAATTGCATAGTAGTTAAATAAATAAAGTAGGAGTTTAAAGTGGTAGAAGCAGGCAAAACCTTAGATCCAGATATTGAGTTTACCCTCTTAACTGGACTTGATAAATCTGCAATCTTGATGAGTGCACTTGGTCCAACCCCGGCTAAAATGATTTTTAAGCACATGAAAGATAATGATGTTAAGCGCTTAATTAATCAAATGGCCATACTCTCTAAGTCTCCGATTTGGATGGTTAAGCGTGTTTTGGAGGAGTTTTACTCTGCTTTAAATGAGGATTCTGACCTGCTCTTTTCTGAAAATAAAGGGCGAGACTTTATTTTAGGTACTCTTGGGGAAGACCGTGCAAGACAACTTTTGGGGCAAGTGGTTGAGGTTGGATCAGCAAATACCTTGGAGTCCCTAGAGCTGGTTGATACGAGAACGCTTGCAAACTTTTTAATTAATGAGCATCCTCAAACAATTGCACTTATCGTTGCTCACTTAAATACAGAAAGAAAAGTAGACGTACTTAAAAAATTACCAGAAGGTTTACAAGCAGAAGTTGTTTTACGAGTTGCAAACCTTGACTTCGTATCACCTGAACTAATTGCTCAATTAGATGATGTCCTTAAAACGGAATTATCTACGCTTGGATCAATTGATACACAACAACTTGGTGGTGTTGAACCAATAGCAGATATGTTAAATCTTATGGATAAAAATTCTGAGAAAAATGTTATGGCCAGAGTTGAAGAAAAAGACCCTGAGCTGGCAGAAGAAATTAGAAAACTCATGTTTGTTTTCGAAGATCTTGTTTTTGTGGATGGGAAAGGTATTCAAGAGTTACTTAAAGTTGTTGATAACCAAAAACTTACTATTGCGCTTAAAACAGCTCCTGAAGAAATTAAGGCTATGTTATTTGGTAATATGTCTAATCGAGCTGCGACACTACTCGAAGAAGATTTGGAGGCTCTTGGGCCAACAAAACTTTCTGATGTTGAAAAAGCACAACAAGAAATTGTACAACAAGTTAAAGATCTTGAATCGAAAGGGAAAGCCGTTATTAGCCGTGGTGGTGAAGGGGATTCTTTTGTCTAGTAAAGGAACAACTCAATGGGTGTCATGAAGGAAAATTCGAATAAGATTGAGTCATTTAAGTTTGGTCAGCTTATTCCTGATCAAGAGCATGAATTCAAAAATATGGATAAGTTTGAACTAAAATCATTAAATGCAGCTCAAGATTTTAAACATAATTTAACTCCTCAAAACATTCGAACGGAACGAGAGTGCGAGTCTGCATCTGCTTTTACAATTGATTCTCGGGTTAAACAACATCGTGGATTACAAAAACAAGCTGATGATGACTATGAAACACAAGTTGAGAATGAAGTTATTAAGCGACTTGAACTTTATAAAGCGGAAGCCTACAAAGAAGGCTTTGAGGTTGGAAAAAATGAAGGTTATGAGGCCGCTTATGCTGAATCCAAGCAAAACTTTGAAGAAAAAGTAAATCAATTTGTTACAGATGTTGAAGGTGTGAATGACAATATTCAAAAGCTTTATGCTAATGCAAAAGATAATGTTTATCTTATGGCCAAGAATTTATCGAAGTGGATTATTCTCAAAGAGGTTGATGAAAAGTATTACCTTGCAAGACTACTTGAAAAACTAATTCATGAAATCAACACTAAATCGAATTTAGTCATTCATATGAATGAACAATCATTTGGATATATGCCCGAAATAATTAAAATTGTTGAAAGAAAAGTTGGTAAGTTAACAAATATTCGCATGGAAGTTGATCTCGACATGAAACAAAATGGAATCAAACTTGAATCAGCTAATAATATCATCGATGGTTCATTAAATGCTCAGTTTGAATCACTGGACAAACTTTTTCATAGTGTAGGCTTAAATGATCAATGATGAAATTAGCTTTAAACAAATTTATAGGGAATTTGAGTCAACAACTCCTTATCAAAATGTAGGAAAGATTTTATCCTCACAAGGGATGCTTTTTGAGGCAACATTACCCCGAGCTGTGATGGGTTGTTGTGTAGAATTTCAAACCCAAGCTGGCGATAAGTGCTTGGGAGAAGTTGTAGGTATTAATGGTGAAAGATGTAAGGTTATGCCTTATGATGATTTGCCAGGAATTAACTCTGAAACAAAAGTCTTTTTAAAAGACCTAACGACAACTGTAAACGTCTCGATGGGTATGTTAGGGAGAGTTGTCGATTTTCAAGGTCAGCCTATTGATAAT
>JABJPQ010000023.1 GCA_018663815.1 Halobacteriovoraceae bacterium
GCTCCTCTCAAAAAACACAACTAGGAGACTCTATTGGTTTTGGGATGAGTATTCGTTACCAAAAAGATGAGCACTCGTTTAGCACATTTCGTTTTGAAACAGATCCAGCTGAAAACCGAAAAGATAATGAAACCTCAACCTTTGAAATTATTTATAACCGTTCATTTCAAGCTTTTACTTTTCAAGTAGATCTGGATTTACAAACAAATGATTCAAACTCTGGAGGAACGAACTTAGGAATAGATCTTGATAGTGATGATTCTTATATCTCTTTTGCAGGTGAAAAGAATTATGAGATAACCTTTTACCCTCTAAACTTTAGAACAGATATTGGTGATGAGTTTAATACTCGTGATGTGACTCGTATTTCTTATATTGAAGGATCTCCAACCTCCATAACAGCAGTACCAACTAATGATGAACAAGTCGTAAGGAAAACAATTCCAGGTCTTGAGTTTAAATATAAGATGCCAGATAGTTATGCCTACTTTGGACTTGGAATTGGTGCCTACTTATATCCAACGAATAGTGATTATGATATTACTGAAAATCCAACTGCGACATCATGGGAGCGAAAGGAAGTAACAGCTTATAAACTTGGATATCTCTATAATGTAAAAAGGGATTCTCGTATAACTGTTCAATTTGCAGCTCATGATAAGACACAAGAAACAGGTGCGTTGTTAGAGTCAGCAGCTTCGGTTGGGTACTTTAAGCGGGAAAGTAATTTTTTAGTTGAATTAGAATATACTCACACCAAAGCGGGGGAAGCTCCCTATAATATCAGTCGAACTTCAAATTGGTTTGAAAATGTCGCATTTGATAAAAAAGTTTACAGTGATGAAAATGGAGACGTACAAGACTGGGTGGGAAAAACAGGTTCAGCCTATTCCTTTAAGCTTGGTTATAACTTTGACAAGATTACTCCTTATATATCCCTAAAGCATCAAGACGAACATTTTATTTATAATGCTTTTGAGTCAGCCCATGTTTTAAGGGTAGATGATAAAACTCAATCCCATGGAGGATTAAATCGCCTTGGAGTAGGGAGCTATTTTTATTATGGCCGGTTATTTTTTAATCCTCAACTTGAATGGCAAAAGGCGAGAAATGCTGTTTTCTCAAATTCGACCGGAGTTACAAATGATAGAATGCAATCAAGTTTCACTAAAGAGAACCTTGTACTCAGTATGAACATGACCTTTGTTTTTGATGGTTCCAACTTAGATCAAAACTGGTGGTTTTAGGAGTGGTAATGATAAAAAAGTTTTTCTCAATTTGTTTGATGTTTTTTCTAATGGCCTGTGGTGGTTTGGAAAAAGATACAGGTTCAAGCTTACTGGATAAAAAAGAAAATGTTCAGGTAAAAGAACTTATTGCTCTTACTGATGAATTATTAATCGATATTAGACAAAAAAGAATATTTTCTTCTTATACTCCTAGTCAGCAACAAAACGTGCAAGAAAGTTTAATCAAAATTAAGCATTCTCTGTTGAAATATGCCATTGGTACCGATAGAGAAAAGGCATGGGAAACCCTTTATACGTATGCCAAGCAATTAGATTTTTTTAGTTTCTCTCAAATAGATGAAAGTATTATTTATCATTATAAAAATAAACTCTTATTATTTGTTTCTCGTACCGGGAAAGAATTAAAAATTGAAGCAAGCGAGTTAAGGTGGGTTTTATTTCAAACGAGATTTAGTCAGCTTGCACCTTTTACATCTTTTTCATCTGCTAGTGATTGGGTTATTGATTGGGCATTGGGAGCCAGTTATGCTCAAGTTCAAAAAAGTGGTATGAAAGCTTGGCTTCTCTCACCTCTCGTTGACCTAAGTTTAGTTCAAAAGCCTGCACTAAGATTACATCAAATGATTAGAGTTGACGCTAAATCGGGCAGTAAAATTCCTTTTAATAGGGATAAAATATTAAAGACAGCTTTTAAAGTCATGGTTTCCACCAACTATGTTGCGGGTGATCCTGAAGCTGCTATTTGGGAGGAAGTACCTTTAACTGATTTACCAGCCTCGGTTGATTTTCATTCTAGCTGGTCTGAAGAAATTGATTTATCTCATTTTAATTCAAAAAATGTCACGGTTGCTCTTTGCTTTGATATGGATGAAGAAATACTTGGCAGACATTACATCACTTGGAGAATTAATCAATTCCAAATTTTAGGGCAAGCGACAGGCTTTAGTTTTGAACAAAGGCCTGTTATACCTGTTCTTTATAGGGATATGTTTACAGCTAAAAAACTAGGAGAAAATAAGTCAGTTAAGATTGGTGAGGATGTTGAATGGATTGATTACTCAAGAGCTGGAAATACAGAGTTTGCAAAAATAGACACATCCCTTCCTGGCATTGATACCTGGTTAATGACTCCAAAATTAAAACTTCGCGGCAAAAGCCCTGTCTTAAAACTCAAAGAAGTTGGTCGTAACCTAGTTAGAGAAAACTTTTTAGTTAAAATTTCTTCTAATTATTCTGGAGGAGACCCACGCAATTCAACATGGAAAGAGTTCAAGCATATACCAGATGATTATAATGCGCCAGTAGGGGCATGGACTGATTTTAAATCATTAGAGATGGACTTGCAGGAGTTTGTTGGAAAGGATATTGTTATTGCTTTTCAGTATCTAAATCCAAAGGGAAATTATACTGCCTGGGAAATTGATGAACTCGTCATCACAGGGGAAGGTGATCCTTTGGTCACAGAAGAGTTAAAGATAACTTATTCAAATGAAGATGTTGATCCTGATATTTACCAAGTGATTAATCAGGTTAATTTTGCAGAGGATTTTTCTAAACTAACTCAAATAAAAGAAGATGCCACTGCTGCAAGTTTTGTTATTAAAGAGTTTGGTGGTGAAAAATATGTGGCGATTAATAGCAAAAACAATGGAAATACCGGGAGTGTTTCTCTAGTTCTTCCTTCGATTAAACTGGGAAATGAGAAGGTCTTTGTGAAAATTAAACAAGCGATAAATTTTTATGATTCACCAGAGAAGTATCCTGATTTATTACAAGTATTAATCGGAAAAACTACCGACCTTAAACGTGACAATTTCTCAAATTTTAAAAAAATCTCTTTTAATAAAAAACCAATTGGAACATCTTGGAACTCAGTAGAAAGTGAGTGGCTAGAGATTGATAATTCTTTTGCTAATGAAGAAATCAATATTATCTTTAAATATAAATCAATAGCAACTGAAAGTATTTTTTCTGCCTGGAACTTATTTGATTTTAAACTTGCCCAGAGGAAAAAATAGATGCAAATAATTCGTGCTATATTTATTTTTTTGGCGATTAGTTCTTGTAGTCAGGACTCATATAAACGTTCGCAAAAAGATGTTGTAATAAGCGCAGCAACAAGCCCATTAGAGTCATCGAGTGCCGGAAATTTAGTTGCCTCGGCGATTAAAGAAGTTAATGACCTTGATATGGTTTTTTATCCCAAGGACTTGTTGATAAAAGATAATATTGGATTGTATTCGAATACGCTTTCTGAACAACAAAAACAGGAATTAATCTCAATCTTACCACTGGGAACACTGGATCAGTTTTACATTGGAAATATGGCCGGTAAAAATATTAAAAAGTTTCTCTATATGCGTACAATTGAAAAATATGAAGTTGAGCTTGAAGTTGCAGGGGTAAAGTATAATTTTATTTTTAAGGGAGGTTTTCCTTTATCGAAATCTGTTAGGCTAGAAAATGGTGGTAAGTTAATTGATGACCAATTCTATCGCGTAGCAATTAGTAAATACTTTTATGCTCCTGGTGATATTTTTCCAAGTTATACCTATCGTAATGGCATTGACCGTATTTTTAAAAATACCTTTATTGAGGTGTCTGCTAGGGATTGCCTTTACAAATATCTATCAGATAGTCCTAATTACATACCTTCTCTTACTTATAAAAGAGCAATGGTTAAGCTCGTTAATACAAAAGAGAGAGGGGAGTTAAGCATTTCACAAGTTCAAGGTGAAAGCCACTTATCTCCTTTTATGGGCGAGACCGTTACTGTTAGAGGTATTGTTACAGCAATGGGAGCACTAGATTGGTACCCAGGTGGTACCGAGTTTTATTTACAATCTGAAGTTAATGATAATAATCCTAAAACAAGCGAAGCAATTCATGTCTATATAAGTGAGTTTATACCAGAAGTAGAATTGGGGGATTTGGTTGAAGTGAAAGCTGAGGTTTATGAAGAAATAACTTTAAGTGGATTAACGAGAACTCAATTAAGAAAAATCAAAAAAATGCAGGTTATTGGTAAGAGGCCTTTACCAAAAGCGCTTGCAATTGGTAAGGGTTTCTTGCCAATTCCTAATCAACAAATTTCTACTTATGTTGGAAATATTAACTTTAAAAAGTCTTTAAAGCTTACAGATGGAATTGATTTTTGGGAAAGTTTAGAGGGCATGCGTGTTTCAATAAAAGACGTTCGTGTGGTTGGTTTTCGAGGTGGTAAAGAATCCTCAGATCCCTCTGAGGAAAAAGATCATCTTACTTTGTTCTTACTTCCGGATGGTAAAAATCCGAACAAAATATTAACAAATGGCGGAGGAGTTCTTCCTAATCCAGACCAAGATCTTTGGAATCCTCAAATTATTACATTAGTTTCAAATAACTTAAGTACCCACCTCGACACAAAGGTTGCCTACAATGTTGGAGATATTATCGAGGGCCAATTAACGGGGATTATTCAATATTCTAAAAACCTATTTGGGGATGGTGAGTATACTCTTATCCTTCCACAGGCTCAATCGACTCTCGATAAATTTACTCATAAAGAAAGATTTGATATTAGCTGCTTAGAAGAGAAAGTTAAGACTGTTTTACTTATTTGTCGACCACGTGTAGAGCAAAAGCAAAGTGATGATTCTCTCTCAATAGCATCTTATAATTTAAAAAATCTCTCCTCTAATGATCAATCTCGCATTGATGAAACTGGAGATATGATTACAAATAGTTTAGGTTGTCCTGATATTTTAGGCCTAGTAGAGGTTCAGGATGATAACGGTCTTGATTTTATGGGAAATTCTCATGCTCAAATTACCATTAATAAAATTATTGCGGCGATTGATTGTGACGGGAAGTCTTATCGTTCGTTAAATATTAATCCGTCCTTACACACTGAAGGTGGTCAGCCAGGAGGAAATATTCGAGTGGCCATGATTTTTGATGAAAATAAACTGGGATTTACTCGCCGAGGAGTGCAGGGAGCTAGAGTTGAAACACGAGTACTAAGAGGTGGCATTCTAAGCACTAACCCTGGACGCATATTTCCAAATGAAAGAGCATTTCTAAGAACACGAAAAAGTATTATTGCTCAGTTTGATTTTAGAGGTGAAAGTATTTACGTTATTGTTAATCATTTTAATTCAAAGCTTGGTGATAGTGGTCAATGGGGAGCGGTTCATCCTATTAAAAGAGGTAGTGAACGAAAACGCGCTAAGCTTGCTTATAAAATGAATGACTTTGTGACTTTGATTGAGCGCAGAAATCCTAAGGCTAAAATTGCTGTCATTGGTGATTTTAATGCTTATTTAAATGAAGCTCCGATGAAAATACTCGAGGGGCATAGTCTTTTTAACTTAATGCGCACTTTACCTGTCGATCAGCGTTATACAACAAACCATAATGGTAATTCTCAATCCTTGGACTATATTTTTATAAATAAAGGCTTTCAAGCAAATGAGCCGATGTTTAAAGTGCTTCATTTGAATTCTGATTATATGGGTCGGTTATCGGATCACGATCCTATCTATTCACTTTTTAATTTCCGGTAATTTTTTCGCTGTAGATTCCCTCTACGACTTCTTTTACAATTGTTTATGGGAAATAAGTTGTTGGGGGTTATACTTTGTTCGCTGCTCTTATTTAGTGCATGTGGAAAGCAAGAGGTTGATCAAGAAGAGGTGCTTTATCAAAAAGCAAAAGAAAGTTTAAACAATAAAGATTACGTTACTGCGAACACTCTTTTTAATAAATTAATACAAACATATCCGAGTAAGAGAAGGTATAAGCAGGGCTCTGCTGACAGCCACCTAGGGCTTGCAGGGTTTGAATTACTCGATTTTTTAGTTTCACTAGAGAGATTGATTTCAGATTCATTTAAAAGTGAAGAACTACTCAATGAGGCAATAATATTTGTTAATAAATATTTTATTTTGGAAAAAGATCAAAAAAATCACCTTAATAAGGCGTTAGGGATTTATTCAAGTTTTAAAGAAGACTCAGGTGCTAAGTCAAAAGAAGATCGGTTTAAGCGGGGATTAATTCATGTTTTTTTTATTACTCAATCAATTAAAGAACTTACTGATTCATTTAAAAACGATGAGTATGAACTAGATGATTTGGATGATCTAGAAAAAGAATATCTTAAGTTTATCACAGAAAAACTAAGCTATATAGATAGTATTCTTTTTCACTTTTTTAATGCTTACGTGAATTTAAAAGAATCCTTTGAGCAGATGGAAACTCTTGTTGGTGAGGTTGATCGAGCAATATTAGATGTCTTTGGAACTGAGTATAATGAAATAAAAGATGTGCTAGATCATATGAGCTTTGAGAAACTTGCTGTTCTATTTATAAAATACAATCCTGTTTTGTATAAAAAAATCTTACAGTATTTCTTAAAAACTTGTGATCAAAAACTTGCATTAATGAAACTGAAATTATTAAAAGAAATGATAATTAAAAATTATAAGCTAAGCAAATATCAAGATAAAGCCCTTGAGGTGCTTAATGTGACAATCGAGTATATAAAAAATCATGATGAAGATGTATGCAATATTCCTGCTCTTTAGTTTTTACTCTTTGAACTTGATCGCTAAAGAATTAAAATACTCCCAAACAAGACTATTGCGGGAACAGCATAAAACGACAGCTGGTATTGAGCTCGGGTTTAAGTTTGAAAAGGTTCAAGTGAACGTAAAGTCGTTGGCATCAACTCTTATTGAGATTAATAATCCTGTTTTTCCCGAAATTGATTTGTTGTTGGTGCGGTCAGATATTTTAAGTGTAAAAAGAAATATTCAATATAATAGTATTGATATATCTCCTCAATTATCTCTTTTTAATCGATGGTATAACGATCGCGTCTATAGTTTAGAGCATTTGATAACAGGTGAAATTGACTTAGAAATAAAAAATGGAAAAACCTACACTCCTGTTTATCTTGATTTGTTGTTGGAAAGAAAAAAAGACAAAATAGTATTTTGGTCACAAGCAACAGGGTTTGAATTATTTAATACTGATCCTTATGAGTATAATGAGATTGAAGTTGGGGCAAGAATTAATAGCTCAACAGACCTAAGGTACGGATTCTTTTTTTCCCCCATTTATCGTGGTGATTATTCATTTATAAGTACTCTTGGAGTTGAGGGAAAATATTCATTCTCTCGATACTTTAGCTTTGATACTAAAATTTCTTCGAATTATAAACAAGCATACATGACTGTTGAGGCAAAATATTTATTTTTACAAATTGGATTGGAAAGAAGTGTTTTTTCTAGGTATTCAAGCGTTGAAATTGATAATGTTTTTTTTAATATGCATGTGAGGTATTAGTTTAGAGTTTTTCTGTGTCTTCACAAATATCCCTATCTAAATAGTCTTCTTCAAAGATAAGACATCTTTTATCCTTAGACTCTTCATGAAAATAGGTGAAAATTGCTTGGCATTCATTTTCTGATAAATAGTACCAGAATTTTTCTTGCTCTACCTTAATATCTAAGTTGTGAATAAAGCTCGAACAATCAAGGGTGATGGTTGTGTTAGGTTGGGTTGAAATGAGTTCAACGACATAATCTCTCGAGAGTTTCTTTACATCCGTTATTTCGAAACTATAAGGAGAAAGGTTTAAGGCTAAGATTATGGTTAATGTGTTTATCATGGAGCATTAGTAACATAATAGGGTATTTTTACAAGTTATTATTGCTGTTCCTTTGCGCTGCGCTGTAAACTCACAGGCCCTCTCTTACAGCATTTTAAAAAAGTTCAATAGTAAGATTTTATAAACTACTGTAAACTGACTTATATTGAAACTAACTATTGCTTTATTATTTATGACACAATCTTACTCAATTTTTGCTACTGGAGTAATTGCCCACCGAGGTGCAAGTGGGTATGCCCCTGAAAATACCATCGCTGCGATTTTAAAAGCCATTGACCTTGGGGCAGATTATGTAGAGATTGATGTACACATGACAGCGGATCGAAAAATTGTCGTTTTTCATGATGAAGGACTAGAGCGTACAACAAATGGAAACGGCAAAATTCATAATAAAACGTTACTTCATTTATCAACTCTGGATGCTGGTAGTTGGTATGACAAAAAATTTGCAGCTGAAAAAATTCCTACGTTAGAAAATATTTTGTTACTCGACTTTAAAAAAACAAACTTAATTATTGAAGTTAAGAATACGAATAATATTTATAATAACATAGAAAAACAGATTGTTGAGATTGTTAAAGAATCAAACTTTAATAATCATCTTGTTTATAAATCTTTTGGGACAGAAGTATTGCTAAGGTTTAAGGAGCTTGACCCTAAGCGAGACCTTCTTTATGTGACCATTGGGCCAGTACTGAATTTTTTAGTGATTGATGATGGGCTAAGAATTGGAAGTCTTTTTGAATTTGATTATATTAAGTATATTCAAGTCCATCGATTGTTTATGTCAAAAAGCCTTGTTAAAAAAGCGCACAAACTAAATAAAAAAATCATTGTTTGGGACGTTCAAAAGAAAAGTGATATAAAAAAAATGAAAGAGCTTGGTGTCGATTTTATTGAGACTGATTTTCCAGACTATGTGAAGTAGGCTCTTCGAGTATTTGACCTAGACTTGATGCGTCTTTTTTTACAAACTCTCATTTTACATTAAAACAATAATTCGCCTATAATAATGAAAAATAAAAAGGGGATATTGTGGGAATTTTTGATGTTTTTAAAAAGCAGTTTATTGATGTACTTGAATGGAGCGAAGATGAGTCTGACCTGATTCAATACCGATATCCCATCATTGATAAAGAAATTCAGTATGGCGCTCAGCTAACCGTTAGTGAAGGTCAAATGGCTTTATTTGTTAACGAAGGAAAAGTTGCTGATCTTTTTGGGCCTGGCTTGCATCGGCTGGATACAAAAAATATTCCAATTTTAACCACATTAAATAATTGGGATAAAGCATTTGAGTCACCATTTAAATCGGATGTCTACTATTTTGTAACTCGTGATCAGATTGATCAAAGGTGGGGCACACCAAACCCAATTACCATTAGAGATAAAGAGTTTGGTCATATTCGTCTAAGAGCAAATGGAACCTACACCTTTAAACTAGCTGATCCAAAACTATTTTTCACAAAAATCTCAGGAACTAGAGGTGAATACCGCATAGATGAACTTAATGAGCAATTAAGATCTAATATATTAACTTCACTTAGTTCTTTTTTTGGTCAATCTGATGTTGCTTTTTTAGATATGGCCGCAAATCAAAGTAAATTTTCCGACTTAATTAAAGAAGCTGTTGAGCCAGACTTCTTAGCTTATGGCCTAGAGCTTCAGTCTTTTAAAGTTCAAAATTTATCTCTACCAGAAGAATTGCAAGATTACTTAGATAAGAAATCTAAAATGAATATGGTTGGTGATTTAAACCGCTATGCTCAATTTGAAACTGCCGATAATATTGGTACTGCTGCTGCTAATGAAGGTGGAGGGGCCGGAATGGGTGTTGGCCTTGGTGCGGGAATTTCTATGGGTCAAACAATGATGAATAGCATGGGCAACACCGGAGCTTCTGCAAGTAATAATGATCAAAGCGAAGCAGAGATTTTAGCAACAATAGAAAAACTTCATGGAATGAAAGAGAAGGGAATCCTTACAGAAGAAGAATTTAATACCAAAAAATCTGAACTACTTAAAAAGCTCGTTTAAATGTTCAAAGCTCCATGCCCCAGCTGTGGTGGTGAACTTATTTTTAGATCAAAAACAACCGTGCTTTGTGTATGCTCATATTGCAGGTCAAATGTCATACGACATGATGTAGATCTTGAACTAATGGGGAAACAAGCAGATTTATTACCTGATATGAGTCCATTACAAATTGGTGTGACAGGCATTTATAAACGTAAAAGGTTTCATGTTTTAGGTCGTCAAATATTAGGTTGGCCGGATGGAAGGTGGAATGAATGGTATATTATGTTCTCAAATGGAAGTGATGGATGGATTGCTGAAGCTCAAGGTGAATTTAGTGTTTTACTCGCACCCAAAGAGCGTCCAGGACTCCCTAATCTTTCCAGTTTGAAAACAAAGAAAACACTTAAAATTGATAAGCACACCTACACATTAGTTGATAGAAAGAAAGTCGAATGTTTAGGTAGTGAGGGTGAACTTCCCTTTAAAGCCGTCGCTGGAGATAAGTCGTTGGTACTAGATTATTCAGATGGAAAAAACCGATTTGCAAGTATTGAGATCGGTTCGAGTCCGGATTTTAATATTTTTGTAGGAAGCTTTATTACTCTGGCTAAGGTAAGAGCTACAGGACTACGAGAGTTTGAAGGCTGGGGAAAACCTTGAAGAAAGCCTCTCAGAAAACAGCTCGTTTTTCGCCAGTTCTAAAAAGCTTTAATTGTCGAAGCTGTGGCGCTACACTCGACCTTAAGGCCGTGGGCATAAGCGTGTCTGTTTCCTGTCCCAGTTGTCACGTTATCATTGATGCAACGAACCCAAATTATAAAATTTTAGAAAAAGCCAAAAAAACTTATAAATTTAAGAAAAACCCCTCAATTCCTATTGGAAGTAGAGGCAAACTTTCAGGTAAAACTTACGAAGTCATAGGTTTTATGGAGCGTATGGATGGAATTTATCCTTGGAAAGAATATCTTCTTTATAACCCTTATATAGGATTTAGATGGTTATTTGAAATGAATGGGCATTGGAGCTTTGTTAAGAGACTTAGGACTCTTCCAAGGGAACAGTTATACTCATCTGCTCAGTATAAGAAAAAAACTTTTAAACTGTTTAATGCAGGAGAAGCAAAAGTAACATACGTGGAAGGGGAATTTTATTGGCGGGTAAAAATTGATGATTATTCTAAGGTGTGGGATTATATTTCTCCTCCATACATGCTTTCAAAAGAAGTAACAAAAGATGAAAGTATCTGGACTTTGAGTACATATATCACTCCAAAGCGTTTAGAGTCTGTCTTTCATTTAGAGGAAAACTCTTTAATCAAACCATATGGTATTGCTCCGAATCAGCCTTCTCCTAGTAAAGCAAACTTCAAAAGAATGTTTGGTATCACTGTTATCACTTTACTTACTTGTCTATTATTACAACTTGGGAACCACATTTGGGTTAGCAATACGCTTCTCTATCAAGGTCCCATAAATCTGAATAAAGAAAGATTAGCTAATTCACGAAAAATTTCCACTAAATTCAAATTAGTTAAAACCCCTGAGTTTGAGATTAAGCAAGATAAGAAAAATATTAAATTACGAGGTCATTCAGCAATATATAATAATTGGATCTACCTTGATGCACTACTGGTAAATTCTAAAACGGGAAAAGGAATACCTATTCCTTTAGAAATCTCACACTATAAAGGTTCAGATTGGTCAGAGGGTTCACAAACAAATGATACCCACCAATACAATATACCTAAAGGTACTTATTATCTTAGTATTCAGCCCCAGTCGGGAAATTTTCGTAATTCGATCAGGCTAGGAATTGAATTAATAAGTGATGTAAGCATTTTTAGTAACTTCTATTGGATCCTCTTTTTATTATTGACCCCTCTTTTGACCGTTGGGGTAGGTGTTTTCTCATTTGAAAAAAAACGTTGGAAAAATGGTAGTGAGAATCCTTATGGAGAATAAATAATGTTGTATAAAATTTTTTGCAGTGGTTTAGTTTTATATTTTGGATATGTGACGTTTACCGGAAGATCATTTTGGAATGCTTCTAGTGAAAGAAAAATGACACAGAAAGGAAAGCGAAATTATTATTATCATAAATAGACAGGAGAAATATGGAAAATTTAATTAACATTCAAAGCTTAATGTCGGCTATCATCTTTTCACTGCTAGGTTGTGCGGTTTTTGCGGTGGCTTTTAAGGTTATTGACCTTTTAACACCAAATGATATGTGGAATGAAATTTTAGAAGAGCATAATAATGCTCTGGCCATTGTTATTGGAAGTGTGGCCATTGGTATCGCAATTATTATTTCAGCTTCAATTAGAGGGTAAGTGACTTTTGCACTACTGTTCTCTGTTGCAGTTATTGCAACATGCGGACTTGTATACGAATTAATTGCAGGCGCTTTAGCAAGTTATTTGCTAGGGGACTCGATTACTCAATTTTCGTTCATAATTGGTGCTTATCTTTTTTCCATGGGGATTGGCTCGTATCTTTCAAAGTTTGTGACGAAAAAACTCTTAGCGACATTTATTAGTATTGAGTTTTTAGTTGGGATTTTTGGTGGCCTCTCTGCTACGGTTTTATTTTTATCATTTGAGTACATAAGCTCTTTTAGAATATTATTATATTTATTTGTCTTCATTATTGGAACACTAGTCGGGTTAGAAATTCCATTACTCATGCGAATACTAGAAGATAAGTATGAATTTAAAGACCTCGTCTCAAAAGTTTTTACTGTTGATTATATTGGTGCTCTGTTTGCTTCAATCACTTTTCCCCTTTTTTTAGCTCCGCAATTAGGTCTAATGCGAACGGCGTTGTTGTTTGGGATGTTTAACATCTTAGTTGGTCTATGGACGCTATACTTATTTCGAAATGAATTACATAATTTTCGCTTGCAAAGGTTAGCAGGGATAGCCGCTTTCGCAATAATGGTTCTTGGCTTCGTATATTCCAATAAGTTATTGCATTTTGCAGAGTCTAACCATTATGCAGACCCCATTATCTATAATAAAAAATCACCCTATCAAAAATTGATTATTACAAAAGGTAATGATCTTAAATTGTTTATTAACGGCAATTTACAGTTTAGTTCAATGGATGAATACCGTTACCATGAAGCACTCATACACCCTGCGATGGGAAGTCGTACTGATATAAAAAAAGTACTTGTTTTGGGGGGAGGTGATGGGTTTGCGATCAGAGAAATTCTTAAATATCCTCAGGTTGAATCAATTACTTTAGTTGACTTGGATCCACTGATGACAAAAATATTTAAAAGTAATCAGCAGTTGGTAGAGTTAAATAATGGAGCTCTTAATTCATCGAAAGTGAAAATAATAAATGATGATGCTTTTGTTTGGATGAAAAACAAAAATAAACAAAAATTTGATTTCATTGTCATTGACTTTCCCGATCCATCAAATTTTTCACTTGGAAAATTATACTCAAAATCATTTTTTAAAATTGTTAAAAATACTTTAAGTGATGAGGGGCTGATGGTTATTCAGAGCACTTCACCTTATTTTGCACGGAAATCTTTTTGGTGTGTTGGTAATACGATTGATCATGTGGGGCTACGAACAACTCCTTACCATGCTTATGTCCCTTCTTTTGGGGAGTGGGGCTACTTTATTGCTAGTAAGACTGCTTATAAAATACCTACTTCTTTTGTCGAAGGGTTGAAGTTTTTAAATGTAAAAACATTACAGCAAATGTTTGAATTCCCAATTGATATGAGTAAAGTAGAAACAAAAGTTAATCGTCTTAATAATCAAATCCTTGTTCGTTATTTTGAACAAGAATGGTCTAGCTTTAACTAAAATGAAAACAACTCGCAGAAAATTAATCATATTTGCCGGATCATTAACGATTTTGACTTTAGTTGGCTATAGAAAAATAAAGCATGTTTTTCAGGTTGGAAAAATACCAGGTAGTATAACGGGAGCTTCTTTTTCCAGAGGTCACTTAGTAAGAGACCCGCAATTTACTGGTGAGATTTTAGAAGAATCTTTAAATATTCTTATCATTGGTGCAGGGGTTTCGGGGCTTTCAGCAGCTTATCATTTAAATGAAAGAGGGGTAAAGGGTTTTAAAGTACTCGATTTAGAACCTAGAGTCGGCGGTAATTCGTCATCTCAAGAAAACAAGGCAGGAAAGTATCCTTTAGGAGCGCATTATGTACCACTCGCTTCATCTGACTCGATGGAATTAAAAATATTCTTTAAAAAAATTGGAATAATAACAAATGATGATCTTAATCTTCCTGAGTACAACGAATACCATGTATGTTCTGCCCCACAAGAGCGTCTTTTTTTAGGGGGACGATGGCAAGAAGGTTTAGAGCCGAGTGAAGGTATTTCTGAAAATTCAAAAAAAGAATTTTTCCGTTTTTTTGATCATATGGATAAGTTTAAAAAATTGAGAGGAGCTGATGGGCTTAGAGCATTCGCTATTCCGATTAATAGAAGTTCACAAGACAGTAAATACTTAAAGTTTGATCAATTAACCATGCAGGAATACTTAACCACGGAAGGCTTTAAGGATAAGTATCTTTTTTGGTATGTTAATTATTGTTGTCGAGATGACTTTGGCGCATCGATAGATAAAGTTTCTGCTTGGGCCGCAATTCATTATTTTGCTGCTCGTGATGGTGTTGGCGTCAATTTAAAATCATCTGATGTTATCACCTGGCCTGAGGGGAATGCATGGTTAATTCAAAAATTCTCAGAAAAAATAAAAGGTTCAATTCAATTAAATACTCTTGTTTATGATGTTCAAAAAATAAATGAAAGCTATCTAGTTAAAACATACAATTTCAATTCAAAGAAAAGAATATTTTATACTGTAGCAAAAATTGTCTATGCAGCACCTTTATTTACGGCAAAAAAGATTATAAATATTAAAAAGATACAAAAGCACTTAAAAAAGCTGAAACTTAATTATGCTCCGTGGATGACAGCAAATATTTTCTTAAAAGAGCCACTGGAAGAAAAGGAGATTCCTCTTTGTTGGGATAATGTTAATTATCACGGTAAAAGTCTAGGCTATATCAATAATAATCATCAAGATCTTTCAACATCTAAGAGGTCAATCAATCTTACTCAATACTGGCCCTTGATGGATTCTTCTCCCAAAAAAGCGAGGATCAATGCTTTAACAAAGTCTCATCCTGAGTGGTGTAATGATGTCATAAATGAGATGGAGCTCACTCATTCCGATATTCGAGATAAATTAGAACAAATTGATATCTCTTTATGGGGGCATGCCATGGCCATACCTCAAGTAGGTTTTTTAAAAAGAAGCTATAACTTATCCTCAATTGATAATATTTATTTTGCACACACTGATCATTCAGGAATCTCACTTTTTGAAGAAGGTTTTTATCAAGGTTTCTATGCTGCTGAAAATATTTTTAAGGAGCAAGTGTGAGTTCTTGGATACAAAGTAAAAAATTTGATCTA
>JABJPQ010000022.1 GCA_018663815.1 Halobacteriovoraceae bacterium
GAAGACCCATTAAACGATATTCGTTTAAGAAAATAGCAACTTATCTGTTAAAGAACCCACTTTGAGTACCCGAGCTGTAAAGCCTGGTACTTTTATAGTACCAAGACCTCACAGTTTCAACTTATCTCATTAAAAATCTAAGCTCTTTCAAATACCGTCGCCACACCTTGGCCTAAACCAATACACATGGTAGCTACGCCATATTTTACATCGCGCTTTTCCATCTCATGCAAAAGTGTACCGCAAATTCTAGCCCCACTGCAACCAAGTGGATGTCCCAGAGCAATGGCCCCTCCATTAACATTAACTGTCTCATCCGCTGTATCAGTTAAACCTAGATCTTTTAGTACAGGTAATGATTGAGCAGCGAAAGCCTCGTTTAGTTCCCACAACTGAATATCTTTAGTTGTAAGCCCGGCTTTTTTTAAGGCTTTATTTGTAGCAGGTACAGGTCCATAACCCATAATTGAAGGATCACAACCAGCTGCTGCAAATGACTTAACAAATGCTAGCGGTTTTAAGCCAAGCTCTTTAGCTTTGTCTTCACTCATGACAAGTAAAGCTGAAGCTCCGTCACTTAAAGCGGAAGCATTTCCGGCCGTAACAGTTCCCCCGCGAGGATCAAAAACAGGTCTAAGTTTATTTAATGATTCAATATTTGCATCAGCTCGATATACTTCGTCATCAGTCATCATAAATGGTAATCCATTTTCATCATGGCCTTGAATAGGAACAATCTCTTCTTTAAAACGTCCTGATTCAGTCGCTGCTTTAGCTTTTTGATGAGAACGAAGAGCAAATTCATCTTGCGCCTTTCGATCAATTCCATGCATACGTCCTAGTAACTCTGCCGTTATTCCCATATTTCCAGCGGCTTTGGCCATAACCTTGGAGGCTTCTGGATTAAAATCCACTCCATGGGTCATAGGGACATGCCCCATATGTTCAACGCCACCAACAATATAAATATCTCCTTGGCCGGACATAATTCCTTGCGTGGCCATATGCAGAGCACTCATTGATGAACCACATAAGCGATTAACCGTTTGAGCTGAAACTTCTTTAGGTATCTTGGTCATTAATTGCGCATTTCTGGCAATATTATAACCTTGCTCCAATGTTTGTTGAACACATCCCCAAATTACATCTTCAATTTGAGCTGGATCAAAACCAGGATTTCTATCAATAAGAGCATCCATAAGTTTAGCTGATAATTCTTCGGCCCTAACATTTCTAAAAGATCCATTTTTAGACTTGGCCATTGCTGTTCTAACAGCATCTACAACAACTACTTTTTTCATATTTATCCCCTAGTAATAAGTCTTATTTTCTGTGGCTAATTTTCTAATTCCCTCGGTCGGTGCATACATTTGTCCGATAGAAAGATATTGCTCAGAAAGTTTTAAAAGATTTTGTGCTCCAATACGGTCTGCATATTTTAAAGCACCTGTTCTAAATGGAGGAAAGCCAAGACCAAGTAATAATCCCATATCAACTTCCTGCGGAGTATTAACAATCTTTTCTTCTAAACATCTAGCGCATTCAAAGATCATGGGAATCATCATTCGCTCAATAATTTGTTCGTCTGTGATATCAACATTATTTTTTACAACAGCACTTATAATTGAAGCGGTCTGCTCATCCACTATTTTTTTAGGACGGCCTCTTCTATCCATTTCATATTTATAAAAACCAACTCCATTTTTTTGTCCAAAACGCTCTTTTTCATACATGCAATCAATAATAGTTTTCCCATTCATTTCCATTCGATCTGGAAAAGCATCGGCCATTATCTTAGCTGCGTGGGCTCCTGTATCAATACCAACAACATCTAAGAGATAAGCTGGTCCCATTGGCCAACCAAATTTTTCCATTACTTTATCAACCCGTTGGTAATCAACACCATCTTCGATTAATTTTGCAAAGCCGTTAAAATAAGGAAATAAAACTCTATTCACTAAAAAGCCGGGACAATCATTTACAACGATGGGAGTTTTTCCCATTTGTAAGGCGTACTTAACTGTTTTAGCAATCGCCTCATCACTTGTTTTTTCACCGCGAATAACTTCCACTAAAGGCATACGATGGACAGGATTAAAAAAGTGCATCCCACAAAAATCTTGCGGACGTTTTAGGTCTTTGGCCAAGTCTGTAATTGAAATCGTAGAAGTA
>JABJPQ010000571.1 GCA_018663815.1 Halobacteriovoraceae bacterium
TAAGACCATATTCACAAGAAGGAGTATAATCGTTACAGTCTACCAACGTTTGCGAGATATCTGACGGTGTAATAAGCTTAAGCTGAGGATCACCAACACGCCCCATCTTTAGAAACTCAACATTCGTATAATTTGGAGGAAGTTCTTTTTCACAAGATAATAGTAAAAATAAAAAAATAATAAAGTAATTCATAGCTAAATGATAATAGAATAATAACTTTCTTACAAACGAGTTCTTTTAGTAACCTTAACTCTTTTACTTTTTAATTTAACTTTTTTCTTGGTCTGCCTTTTTTTCTCATCTTTTATATCGTTTGTAATAAAAGAGAGATTTAGCGTCGATTGTTTTTTAATAGATTCATTAATTTGATTAATTATTTTAGTATCAAATTTTGTAACGAGATTGTACACAATACCCGTTTTACCAGCTCTACCCGTTCGGCCACAACGATGGAGATAATAAATCGCCGTTTTAGGCAGACCATAATTAAAAACCCACTCAAGGTCTTTTACATCGATCCCTCTGGCCATAACATCTGAAGCGACAAGTACTTGTGCTTTTCCATCAACAAAAGCTTTATGATTAGCTAGTCGATCTTTTTGCGAAAGTGCTCCATGTAAAATTCGATATTTTAGTTTGGGCAGTTTTTCTTGTAAAAACTCATTTACCTCTTCAACTTGATTTCTTTGATTGACAAAAATGATCCCTCTTCCTTTAGCTGTTTTTTCCAAAAAGAGTTGCATCATGCGCATTTTTTCTTCAACATCTACAAAAATATTATATGTTTCTATTTGTTGTTGTACATGGTGGGATGAAGAAAGATGTATTTTTTCTAATTTTTTCTTTTCGAATTTTTCGTTTAAATAAGTTTCAACTTCAATAGGCATTGTCGCACTAAAGAAGTGAATATCAGTCTTGCCATAGTCAATAAAGTTCATCGTTCCATCGATATCTTTTTTAAAGCCCATATCAAAAAGTTGATCTGCTTCATCCATAACAAAGTATTGTAAATTATCAAATGATATATCACCTTTTTTTAAAGCTCTAAGCAGCTTATTTGGTGTCGCAATAAGTATTTCATAACTTTGAGTTTTTAAATTTGCCACACTCTTAGGAGTTCCAACCAATGTTCTTGTTCTCAATTTTACATGGTGTGAAAGTTGTTTAAACACTTGTTGAATTTGAACTGCGAGCTCTTTAGTGGGGGATAGTATTACCGCAATTGGTTTTGACTTTTGCGCCGATAATCCATTTTCATCTTCCGCTTTTTTAATCAGTTCACTAATGGGAAGAGCGTACGCTAATGTTTTACCTGTTCCGGTTTGAGCAACACAAACAACTGACTGATTTTCCATAATCTTAGGAATGATCTTCGTTTGAACTTCAGTAGGTTTTTTAATCCCGTGCTCTTTATAAAAAGGATTAAAGTCCTCATCTATTCCTAATTTTTCAAAATCCTGCATTTTAGCCTTCAGTAATGGAGTATTAGACTCTATTAAATAGTTTTTTTAACTACTTATGTAAAGAATTTTGAATAATTTACTTTGCGGCAAAAAGCAATATCCTATTGAAAATATTCAGTTTTGTTTTAAAATATGAGTGTAATTCGTAATGTTTAATTTATCAAAGGAATAGAATATGAAAAAACTCTTACTAGGTGGGCTCTTTTGTCTCTCTTTTTCATCTTATGCGGTCACTGTTAGTGTTACTCATAACCCAGCAACAGATTGTCCAGGAACAATGACAACTGTTCAATGTACGGCTTTAGTTGCAGAAGTTAATAGTTTTGTAAACGCTGATATGCCAGATGTTTCAATTGATAAGTACGGTACTGGTGTTGCGAATGCCAGTGGATTTGCCTATAAGGGTCTTGGCTCAGATTACTCAGATAACTTTGATATTTTTATGGTTCGAGTTGGTGGTGGTCTCGCTGTTCAAGGAGATCTTGAAACCCCTGAGTCAGCTGAAGGTGTTGGTTTTGGAGCTGCTGCTACAATCGGAATTAACCTAGACCTCTTGCCAATAAACAAAGTTGGACCAATTGATCTATCCAAAATGGATCTTTTTGTTTCTTTTATGAGTTATGATACGGAACAAGACCTTGATAGCGGAACTGGTGAGTTCGATATAAGTCACTTTGGGCTCATGGCCAGATACCACTTAATCGATAGTATTAGTTTTATCCCAGGCGGAGTTCTTAAGTGGGGGGGGATTTTTCTTCACACAGGACTACAACGATCATCTATGAAAGCAAAACTTTCTCAAACTTTTGAAAACGAAACTGTTGATGTAAGCGGTGGTTTTACTGCAGATCTTGTCAATACAAGTGCTGTCTTTACCCTAGAGTCAACTAACACAACGATACCGGTAGAGGTATCAACATACTTACAAGCGGCTTATGTCTTTACCTTTTTTGGTGGTTTAGGCTTTGATCTTGTTACCGGTGGTACCGATGTTGACCTCACTGCTGGAGGAACGGCTCAAGGTTCAACAGGACCAACGTCTGGATTTCAAGCTACTATAACAGCGAATGAGAGTAGTTCAGGTGATGCCGATGCTACAAATTTTCGAGGTTTTGTAGGAGCTCAGTTTAATATTCCATTTTTCAAAATATATGCTCAAATGAATAAAGGTCTAGGTAATGATCAAATTGGAGTGAATCTTGGTGCAAAAATTCTTTGGTAAAAAATAAAGTCTTAAAATAAAGGGGGGACATGATCTAGTGTCCCCTTTTCATCAAAAAAAGCATAATTACAAAGTAACAATATAAATTAAATTCTTTTTGAAA
>JABJPQ010000704.1 GCA_018663815.1 Halobacteriovoraceae bacterium
AAAAAAGTTTAAAATTAAGAGCCTCTCACCCTAGGCTAAGAAGTCCTTGCCACCAGATTTTTTTTAGACTAGTGATAAAAAAAAACCAGTCGAACAGACTGGCTTTTTTTAAATTGATCATTTGATAATTAAACTTATAGTTTAACAAGACCTCTTTTTTTCAACTCTTTAACAATTCCATCAAAGTGCTCAGCTGGGTAAGCACCTTTAACTGGGATTCCATTTAGTAGAAAACCAGGAGTTCCTTGGAAACCAAATTTCTTTGCCTCTGCAAGATCTTCATCAATTCTTTTCTTAACAATGGCAGAGTCTAAATCTTTTTCTAACTTTTTCATGTTTGCGCCAATACGCTTAGCTATAGACTTAAAGAATTTCTCTCCGTTTTTAACTTTAGAAAAGTCTGCAAAGATTCCATCATGAAACTGTACTGCTTTATCCGAAGATTGTAACCTTAGAGCTTCATAGTACTTTGCTGCAGGCATCGCACTTGCGTGGAAGCTTAACGGTAGATGCTTATACACAAATTGAATTTTACCTTCATATTTTTTCAAAAGCTTAACAACAGTATCGTACCCTCTAGAACAGAACGGACATTCAAAGTCAGAATACTCAATAAGAGTGAGAGGAGCTCCTTTTGTTCCCCTGATGACCTCATCAGCTCTCATCTGAGGCTTCATTGGATTTTTATAGCTTTCTTCTAATTTTTTCTTTTCAGCTGTTTCAGCTTTTTGTCTTTGGTCTCCTTGAGCAGACTTAACTGCAACGTTAAGTGCCTCAATAAATTCAGCGGGATTTGCTTTAATAGCTTCAGTTAACAATTTTGGATTTTTCTTTAACATATCCCCAATTTGTTTTTCTGATGGCTGGCACCCAGTAAAAAGAAACGCAGTAATCAACAGACTCAGTAAACTAAACTTCATAAATATCCTTTTGTTTATCATTTATTTTTTATTAAAAATTTGATTTTACCTTATTTATTATCAATAGAACACTCTCTTTCAACATGATCTAAAAATTTATTTAATGAACGAGATAATGGTCGAATATGAGCATAGCCAACTAAATGAACACGTGCTTGATAATTTCCTTTCATAAAACTTCTCATTGTTGCAAAAAAGCCAAAGATAGCGCCTGATATTTTAGAATACAAATGAAAGCATAACCCTATATATCCGACAGTAATTATCAGAAAAGCAGCAACTGTAACAGTCTCTAATATATGGCTTTGATTTTCAAAGAAGTAACCAATAGTTAAATCCTTAGTGCTTAATATTTCAAGGGATAAATCAATTAAGCCATTACGTACCTCAGTTAAAATATAAAAAAGAAAGAGATCAGTTAAGACAGATATCAATATGATAATAACTAAGAAGTGAATAAAAAAAACTCTTTCAAAAGGTGGTGTGTGAATTTTTAAAAAAATACTCGGAATAGTATTTTTGGAAAGTTTTTTTTCACTTAACGAATTTTCAATATAGAGAAAAAAGAATTCGCTAAACCGTGTCAGAAGCTTATAGTCTGAAAAAACATCAGGGTTATAAGTTACTGCTTCCCCCTGAGTTCTTGCTTGAGCATATTTGGCCATAACTTCAAATGGCCGTAACAGAACCTTTCCTACAAATATACCTGCAAAAAACAAAAGGACGAAAATCATTAATATTTCAGGTAATAATCGGTATAAAAAAGAAAATATTGTTTCGAAAAAAGCATCTCTTAATTCTGGAGTAAAGCCCGTAATTTTGGATTCAAAATAAACGCTATTAATAGAAACAATTAACCACAGAATATAATAGATGAAGGCAACTGATACAATATAAACACCGCTAAACTTCAGCCCACAAACGAGCAAAAAACGGCTATCTTCGTTTTTAAAAAACGATGAAAATCTCTTTTTAGGGCTTACTTTAAACATACTGATTATTTTACTCATTTTTTTAATTATTTACATCCGGTAAAACCTGTATTATTTACACGTCGGGTTATAATACTACCAAGTAACGCCGCAGTGTGGTATAAAGTAATCACTTTGACATTAGTGTTTAAGTATCTCTCTCTCTCAATTGCGCAAGAGTAATTACTCTTGCGCAATTTAAAAAATTGGCAATTCTTTTTTAGGCAATCTTGAATAGTACTTTTCGATTCCATCAGCAATACTCTTCGCAAACTGATCTTGATACTTGTTCGAGTTTAACTTTTTAATCTCATTTGGATTTGAAAGAAAACCACACTCAATTAAGACACCTGGTCTTTTCGAAAGGGCTAAAACATAAAATAAGCCCGGCTTAATCCCTCTATCTCTTAGTTTATACTTTTTCCCTAGATTTCTCACAAGATTTACATGAATAGAGTTCGCCAGTTTTTTTGATGATGGAACTGTCTTTTGAATGACTAAATCAATTAATATTTGATTAATCGTTTTATTATCTCCTTCTAATCCCTTATTCTCTATCGCCTCTACTTTTTTTATGGCCTTATCTTGATGGTTATCAAGGTAATACGTTTCAAATCCATGGGACTTATGTTCTCTTGATGAGTTAAAATGAATGGAAATAAAAAGATCTGCTTTTACTGTATCGGCTAAAGCCGCTCTTTGCTCTAAAGTGACTGTTCGATCAAAACTTCTGGTTAAGTAGGTTGAAAATTTTTTGTCGATTCTTTCTTTAATTTTTTTGGCCAAAACAAGTGTTAAGTCTTTTTCAAATATTTTTTTTGAATAAGTTTTGCCTTTACTATTTCTTAACTTAATATTGGAAACAGCACCGAGCTCCTTGCCCCCGTGTCCCGGATCAATGAGAACAACAAAAGCAAACCCATCTGTAGCTAAAGCAAAAAAAATGACTAGCGTCTTAATTAGTTTCATTAATATAATTTCTTTAATTTTAAATTTGGAAAATAATAAGCAAGAATCTCAC
>JABJPQ010000207.1 GCA_018663815.1 Halobacteriovoraceae bacterium
ACATGATCAAAATCTCCATAACTTAAAGTTGGAGAGATAATATTTAAAACGTTGGCCATCTTAGTTGGATCTATCTTTTTACGCTTAAGTTGTTTTTGTAAAAGTTTTGTTGCTTCTGTTAAACCAAGCTCAATTGCTGCGGGAGCAATATCTTTCATAATAATAGGAGTACCGGTACTCGCAGACTGATAAGCCACGCCTCCCCCCATTATTCCAGCACCTAACACAGCTGCTTGGTTAATTCGGGTTGAGCCTTTAGTAAGTTTTTTAGAATATTTTTTAAGAAACTGATCTCCCATAAAAACTTCCACTAAACTATGAGCCACATCTGTAGTCGCCAGTTGTGCAAAAGTATCTGCTTCAGCTTCAAGGGCTTCATCGCGATTAAGCGTACAGGCTTTTTGCATAACTTTAATCGCCGCCACAGGAGCTGGATAATTTGGTCCGGCCATACCCGCAACAAAACCTTTTGCCGTTTCAAAAACCATTGTTGCTTCTGTTTGATTTAAACGTAGAGGAGCCTTTTTTTCTGTTTTTCGTTGCTTCCAATCCATCTCACCGTTAATACATGATAATAAGAACTTCTCACCTAGTGAATCAAGTTGATCGGCATCCACAATTGCGTCTACAGCTCCAATTTTTAATGCTGCTTCGGCCTTCCATTGTCTACCCGATGTAATCCATTCTATCGCATTATCAGCACCACAAAGACGAGGCAATCTAACTGTTCCTCCCCATCCAGGGATAATTCCTAATTTAGTTTCCGGCAATCCAACTTTTGCTGTTTTAACTGCAATTCTATAATCGGCCATAAGGCAAAGTTCAAATCCACCACCAAGCGCAAAGCCATTTATTAAGCATACGCTTGGAACATCCATATCCTCAAAGCGATTTAGATAGCCATTCATTGGAAAAATCCAAGACTTAATTGTCTCGGCCGTTCCTCCAAAATGAGTAAGAAACTCTGTGATATCTGCACCAAAAATAAAGTGCTCTTTATTTGATCTTAAAATGATCCCTTTCTTTTCGTTACAATTTTCCAGAGCATCAATAACTTTTGGCAGCTCCTCCATCATAAGTTTGCCAATAACATTGGCACCTGAATCTTTAATATCAAATGTTACTGTGACAATTCCTGAATCCGCGAGTGAACACTGAATTCCTTTTCCATCAAACAACATATAATCTCCTTATAATAATGATCAAAAACATTTTAAGAGCGCTGGACACTTATTGGTAGCATCAGCGCGTTAAATTAAGCGGAAAATTAATTTTTAACACACTAGAAGCTTCTTTATCAACATGCTATATTTCTGCTTTCCTAGGAGAGAAAATGAATGAATTACAGCTTGAACTTATAAATAGCGTCAAAAAATTTCGTTTGGATCAAATAGAACCGTTAATGGAAAAAGACGATCACAATAGTCAGTTTAGACCAGACTTATTCCAAAAAATTGGTGATATGGGTTTAACCGGTATGACATTACCTGAGCAATATGGTGGAGCCGATTTAAAATATCAAGATCTATGCCTCGTACTAGAAGAACTCGCGAAGTCATCAGTTTCCTACGCTGTAACACTTTCTGTTTCCACTATGGTGCAATCAATTATTAACCTTTTTGGAACAACGAAACAAAAAGAGACATACCTTCCCAAGCTAATCTCAGGAGAAGAAATTGGAGCTTTTTGTCTCTCTGAATCTCACGCTGGATCTGATGCTGCCGCATTAAAAACGACCGCTAAAAAAACCGAAGGCGGTTATATTTTAAATGGTTCAAAAATGTGGATCACCTCAGGGGGAATTGCTAAATCTTATATTGTTATGGCCAGAACTAATGACAGCGGATCAAAAGGAATTTCCGCCTTTATTGTTCGAGATGGTACTAAAGGATTTTCTTACGGGAAAAAAGAAGATAAAATGGGTTGGAAAATTAGCCCAACTCGTGAACTCGTTTTTGAGAATTGTTTTGTCGCTGACGAAGACATCCTCTCCGAAGAGGGGCAAGGCTTTAAGATTGCCATGAGCGCACTTGACCGAGGCAGAATCACCATTGGCTCTATCGCTGTTGGTCTTTCACAAAGAGCTCTGGATGAGGCAGTCAAATACTCTCTTGAACGCAAACAATTCAACCAAGAGATATTTAATTTTCAAGGATTACAGTGGATGATGGCCGATATGTCATGTGATATAGAATGTTCCAGATTATTAGTACAAAAAGCCGCTAAGGACTTTGATGCTGGAAACAACAACGTCAAATTAGCTTCTATGGCCAAAATGAAATCTACTGATACGGCCATGAAAGTGACAACTGATGCAGTTCAAATTCATGGAGGGGTTGGTTATACCAAAGAGTACCCTGTTGAGAGATTTATGCGAAATGCAAAAGTATTACAAATCGTTGAAGGAACCAATCAAGTTCAAAAAATTGTTATTGCACGAGAACTTAAAAAAGAATACCAAGGCTAAACATGACTTTTAAATTTAACTATAGTACCCACGCAAACACATCTCACGAGCTATTTTCCAAAGAGAAATCTAAACAAACCTTGGATGACTTTTTAGCCATTATTAACAACCCTGAGTATGGATTTTTTCACCTCACCGATCAAGAGATCCATCTTCAAAAAGCACAAGAACTCACAAAGATCTTTTCGCATAAAAAGCATTTTGTACAAATAGGTATTGGAGGAAGTGCTCTTGGCCCTCAGATGCTTATAAGCGCTCTTCGGCAAAAGTGGGAAAAAACATTTACAGTATTAGACAATATCGACTCAGATTTTATAAATGATGAATTAAATAAAATTGATATCACTCAAAGTATTTTTTATGTTGTTTCTAAATCCGGTGGAACTGCTGAGACAATTGCATGTTACTCTATTGTAAGGAATCTCCTCCTAAAGAAGGGGATTCAACAACATGAACTACAAGATTATTTTGTCTTTTGTACAGACCCTACCTCTGGCCAACTAAGAGAACATGTAACTCAAGAGAAATATCATGTGCTTGAAGTTCCCAGTAATATTGGAGGACGATTCTCAGTACTCAGTTGTGTTGGATTATTTCCAGCATGCTTTATGGGTATTGATATAAGTGGACTTTACCAAGGTGCAAATGAAATAAAAGAATCTATTCTAAATCAAGACCCACAAAAGAATAATCTTTTAAATGTATTTTCACACCTTGCTTTTTTATATCAAGAGTCTACGCCACAGGTTAATGAAACCGTATTAATGCCTTATTCATCAAAACTTAAAGACCTCTCTTTTTGGTTTGTTCAACTATGGGCTGAGAGCTTGGGTAAATATTGTGAGACAACCAATACTCGCATAGGTCTTACCCCGATTCCGGCTTATGGAGCTACCGATCAACACTCTCAGATGCAATTATTCATGGATGGACCAGATAATAAATGCGTCATCCTACTTAATATTTTGAAACGACAAAATGATTACTCATTAGCCAATGACTTAGAATTTGATAGCGCTCAAAAACTTAGTGCTTTTAACCTCAATGAGCTAATGCATGCCGAATTTGCAGGAAGCCTTTGTGCATTAAAAGAAAATAAAAAAAATATTATCTCAATAGACATCTCCGAGTTAAATGCTCAAACGGTTGGAAGTCTCGTCTTATTTTTTGAGAGTCTGACGGCCATGATGGGACAATACCTTAAAATAAACCCATTTAATCAACCAGGTGTCGAAAAAGGTAAAAAATATGCTTTCGAATACCTTAACTCTTTGAGAAAATAATCCGATAAATGGCTTATAGCATATTGGAATTATGGAAAAAATTATTTAAAATTAGCCATTAAATGGAGCAAACATAGTATGAGTGACGATAACGCAACAGTAGTAATTACAGATATTCACGCGGCCCTACGATCTGCGGACAATGAAGCTGCTGAAAAACCTGCGTGCTTTATCGTTGTCGGCGGTGACCTTAACGGTACTATTTTTGACTTACTCGACGGTGAAACATTGGTAGGTAGAAGTGCTGATAATACTATCCCTTTAGAGTTTCAAGGTGTATCCAGAAGACATTTCAAAGTAATTGTTAAAGACGCTGATGCCCATATTGAAGACCTAGGCTCATCAAATGGTACCTTTGTAAATAATAAACAAATTGAAGCTCTGACCAAAATTCACAAGGGTGACATGGTTAAGCTAGGTAGCATTGCCTTAAAGTATCTGGAAAAAGGAGATACTGAAAGACTGACCTACGATAAGCTTCACGAAGAAGCGAACACAGATGGTTTAACCAAGTGTTTTAATAAAATGTACTTCAATAATAAGCTAGACCTTGAAGTTAAAAAATCGAAAGTAACCGGTCTTCCATTGTCTTTGATTATTTTTGATCTTGATCACTTTAAACATTTAAATGATAATTTTGGCCATGATGCTGGAGATTATGTACTTAAAGAGATGGCTCAAATTTTGCGTGATAATGGAATTCGAAAGGGTGACACTTTTGCAAGATATGGTGGTGAAGAATTTGTCGTTCTTTTACCAAAAACAAATTTAAAACAAGCTTTTGAGATTGCTGAAAGGCTTAGAAAGCTAGTCGAGTCTCATCCATTTAAATATGAAGATCAAAAGGATCGGCTTCCTGTTACCGCATCTATTGGTGTTGCTGATTATCGCCAAGGAGTTGAAGTTGGAACAGATCTATTCAAACGAGCAGATACAGCTGTTTATCAAGCTAAAGATTCTGGAAGAAATCAAGTTAGCTTTTATAAAGTTTAATCACAAAAAAGTTTTAAAATGCCATGAATCAATCAAGCCTATCTAAAATAAACCTGCTTCCTGAGCATATTATCGACCAAATAAAAGCTGGGGAAGTTATTGAGCGCCCCTCAACTTTAATAAAAGAAATCATTGAAAACTCAGTAGATGCAAACTCGACAAAAATTGAAATCCATTTGAGAGAAAATGGGCTTGAACTTATAAGTATCATTGATAATGGTTTTGGAATTTCACACCAAGAACTTCCCCTTGCCTTTTGCAGACATGCAACAAGTAAAATTAATCACTTCGAAGACCTCTACCATCTAAGCTCTTACGGTTTTCGAGGGGAAGCACTCGCTAGTATCGCTAGTATTAGTCGAGTGACCTGTGAGTCTCAGACCAAAAATGGTTGGGGGTTAATCAAAATCTCTGGAGGAGAAACTCTCACCTACCAACATGAAGCCCAAGCCAATACTGAAACTGGGACTCAATTGTTTATAAAAGATTTATTTTACAATACTCCTGTCAGAATGAAGTTTATTCAATCAAAAACCTCTGAGAAAAATCACTTAAAAAAGATACTTAATTCTTTTTTATTAACTCAGTACCAAATTGAATTTTCAATTAAATGGGACGATAAAGAGAAAGAATACTATCAACCAAGAACAAATCCTGCTGATCGCATAAAAGATGTTCTTTTTAAAAATAAAGAT
>JABJPQ010000146.1 GCA_018663815.1 Halobacteriovoraceae bacterium
GTTTGTAACCTTGCTTGCTAGCTTGCATCTTTAATCTTTTAGGTATTATTGACTTTCCCATGACTGACTTTATCGCCTTAAAACCTTTTGCGAACTTAACTGCAGCACTCATCTTCCCAGCATAAGAAACATTACACATTCCCAATACCAGCATAGAACCAATTATTAGTTTTTTCATTTTTACTCCGTTTAATAATACTTGAAACCATTGGCTCCATGATGTTTATAATAGATTAAGGATATATGGTTGAATGATTGGAAAATAGGCTTATGCAAAATTTTCAATAGCCTGACCAATAAACAGACACCTGTAAGCTAATGAAATCACTTGAATTAGAATGAAGAAAACTTAACGCTGAAGCAACTGCATTACGTCGTCAAAACCACCAAAAGAAGCAGTTGAGTGATAAAAATACTCATATTTAGCACCATAGCTTTGCTTTAAGTTTTGCTCTAAACTAGCAGATATTTTCTCAACATAGGAAAGATCAACAATGTAGCGAGCATCTTTGTTAACAAAGTCTCCATTGGTATAGTCAAAGTCTTCACTAACAATTATGGCCATAAACTTCGGTCCAGTACTTTCAAGGTTTTTAAATTGTACAACACAGATATAATCATATTCGTTTACAGAAACTTCATCACAGCTATACGCCGTAACACTTGCTTCATAAGAAGTGGCAAAAGAATTCATTGAAAACACAGAAATAGTAATCAGAAAAAACAAAGACTTAAACATAAACTTTCTCCTAAGCTAGACACATCCCTAAAGCTATATCCCAATTCAAAGTGTTGCTCTACTCGGGCCTGTAAAATATACAAATATGTCTCCTCGCGTTGTATGTTATCCCATATTCACTTATAAATAATGTAAACAATAAATGACAGCAAGGATCTATTTATGAAAAAAATTATCATCTTAATATCATTTTTCGCAGCAACAAGCTCTTTTGCAGATTGCAGCCAATTCACTTCAATGTCAGCGATGTTAAACTGTATTGACGAAGAATTTAAAATCGTAGATCGAGAATTAAATGAAGTTTATCAAGGGCTTATGGATGGTACATACTTAAGTGAAGCAGAAAAAAAACAGCTAAGAAAAACCCAACGTGAATGGGTAAAGCTAAAAACAAAGGTATGCCTTGAAGAGGCGGACCTTGAAGCTCCTGGAAATGGTACAAATCACTCACTCGTTAACACCGCTTGCGAAAAGAGATTCACCGAAGAAAAACTCGACGAATTAAAAGATATGTAAGCGCATTGCTGTGCCTTAGCGACTCCAAGTATCTCTAAGGCCTACGGTTTTATTAAAAACCGGTTTGGCCATAGATGATAGTTTTTCATCCACTGTAAAGTATCCCATGCGTTCAAATTGAAACTGCTCACCTGCTTTCGCTTTGGCCAAAAAAGGTTCAACTTTAGCATTAATTATTTTTAAAGAATCTGGATTGAGTTCATCTAAATAGTTTTCTACCGATCCTGGCTGCTCATGCTTAAATAATCTATCATAAAGCCTCACTTCAACATCCACAGCATCTTCAGCATTTACCCAGTGGATAATGCCTTTCACTTTTTTTTCTAAAGCCTCAGGCCGTTTACCACCAAATGAATCTTTATGATAATGACATTTAAGCTCAATTGGCTTGCCGTCTTCATCTTGAATAACTTCATCACAGGTAATCACATATCCATATCTAAGCCTAACAGAGCGATCAGGACCTAAGCGGTACCATTTTTTTGGACTTGGTGGATCTAACATAAAATCACTTTGTTCAACGTAGAGCTCTTTCCCAAAGTTAATTTTTCGGGTACCAAAACTTTCATCTTTAGGGTGAAAAGGAGCATCTATAATTTGTTCAGCATCCTCCCAATTTGTAATCGTTACTTTAAGTGGATCGAGTACTCCGAGACATCTTTTCGTTGTTCGATTTAACTCGTCTCTCACATTAGCTTCTAAGATAGAAAGCTCAATAACTGTATCTTTTTTACCAACCCCAATTTGGTCCATAAAATTTCTGATTGCCACGGCTGGATAACCTCTTCTTCGCATACCTGAAATAGTAGGCATACGTGGATCATCCCAACCATCAACAAAATTCTCTTCAACAAGTTTAAGTAATTTTCGTTTGCTAGTAATTGTATAATCAAGACTTAGCCTGGCTGACTCATATTGATGAGGTCTGCTATTTGCTGTAACATTTTCCACAAACCAATCATACAACCTTCTGTTATCTTGAAACTCAAGGGTACATAAAGAGTGCGTAATTCCCTCTATAGCATCACTAAGGCCATGGGTGTAATCATACATAGGATAGA
>JABJPQ010000056.1 GCA_018663815.1 Halobacteriovoraceae bacterium
CAATTTATCCCATAGTCTTGGGGGAGTCTTTTGTTATCTTTGATCGAAATATTAGGAATGCTAAGGTTGTAGGAGTCGGAGAGGTTGGAAATACAGGTGATTTTAAGCTTATTGACCGTGTCATCGACTACCGAGATGTTGTTGATGATGACCAAGTTGGTGTAGGGCAATCTAAAATTTTCAAATTCTAATTCCTCCCTTGAACTCTTTTATGAATCCTTATATAAAGAGATTATGAACCATGCGACGACACAGAAATATTTGCAATCTTTAGGATTTGAGGTGAGCTCAAACTCTTTTAGTGAAAACTCAAAAAAGACAGTTATTGTTGGTATGAGTGGTGGAGTTGACTCATCCGTTTGCGCTATTTTGATGAAGCTTTTAGGCTATAATACAATCGGCATGTTTATGAAAAATTGGGAAGAAAAAAACGATGATGGTGTTTGTTTAGCAGAAGATGAGTATCAAGATGTCATACGTGTTTGTGAGCAAATCGATATTCCCTACTATTCTGTTAATTTTAGTCATGAGTATGAGCAAAATGTGTTTAAACACTTTTTAGCTGAGTATAAAAAGGGAAATACTCCCAATCCTGATATCTTATGTAATAAAGAAATTAAGTTTAAAGTTTTCTATAATAAAGCAATGGAGTTTGGTGCGGATTTTCTTGTTACTGGGCATTATTGTCAAAAACAAGAAGTTAATAGCCAAACATTACTTGCGAAGGGAAAAGACCGAGGTAAAGATCAAACTTATTTTTTATATACTATGCAAGAGGATGTTTTAGAAAACGTCCTTTTTCCCATTGGACACCTTGAAAAACCTGAAGTGAGAAAAATTGCAAGAGATTTTAATCTTGCAACGAAGAGTAAAAAAGACTCAACGGGGATTTGTTTTATAGGGGAAAGAAATTTTAAAAATTTTTTATCCCAGTACATAAAGTCTCAACAAGGCTCCTTTGTGCACCTCGACTCGGGAAGGGTGCTTGGGAGTCATGATGGTTCTTGTTATTATACTAATGGGCAAAGAAAGGGATTAGGACTTGGCGGTCCAGGTGGTCCTTGGTTTGTTTCACATAAGGATCAAGCACAAAACATTGTCTATGTTGTGGAGGGAGAAATGCATCCAGCTCTCTATGCTGATAATCTTTTTGCAAATGAAATTCACTGGATTAATCAAGCCCCTTCTTTTCCATTAGAGTGCATGGCCAAGATACGTTATCGACAAGTAGATCAAGCCTGTCGTTTAGAACTGCAAGCTGATGGAAGTATTAAAGTTGAGTTTCAAAGACCTCAACGGGCAATTTCTATTGGACAAGCACTTGTGTTTTATCAAGATGATATATGCTTGGGAGGAGCTACCGTGTGTGACGTCGGTCCAAGTTATCAGCAACAAAAAAAAGAGTTACCAATACTTTGAATCGTTTAAATCTTTCTTCTTTTTAGTTTCAGCTTTAGGGGTAAAACCTATGCATTCAGCTCCACGGTTGGCTTGCTTAACAATCGAACTAGGTAGCTCTTTTGCTTGAATTTGATAGGCACGACATCCCCTTGGTGTTTGTTGGTTATGGGTGATAAAAAAATGCTTACATTTCATGCAATTTGGCTTCATTAGAGTATGATACTTTAGAAAAGAATATATTTGTAGAGAGGAAAAATTCTCTAAGCGGCTTTTTGAATATTTTCCACTGAGCGTTCTTGAATTCTTTTTTGATGGATTTCTTCAAACTTTTCTCCAAGGTGAGGGTACTTTTCAATGACGGCCATAAAGTCTTCTTTTTTGAAAGTATAGAGATCGCAATAAGCTTTACTTTGAACATCAGCATTTCGAATCGTATCCTCAATGAGGGCAATTTCACCAAAGAACTGTCCTTCTTTAAGCTCAGCAAGTGTCTTTTCGCCAGCGGTAACCTGTACAGAACCATGGCCGATGATAAACATCTCTTCGCCTACATCACCTTTTCTAATAATATACTCATTAGGAGAGTGAAATGTTTGTTCCAGTTTTTGAGCTATCATTTTAAGACAAGGAGTTGAACATTCTTTAAAGATATGGACATTTTTTATAAGTTTAATTTTAGTATAAATATTGAGTTCTTTTTGAAGTGCCTGGGGAAGGTCATTAATAATTTTAGTGTCTTCGTGAGTGATATTTTTATTGAGGATATGATTATAAAACGAGAAAACTTGTCGTTGTAAACTTGAAGGAATATTGTAGTGCTTCATGTATTGTTGCAAACTATTCATTTTTTCTTTTCTTTCTTCAGTGTACTTATCAGCGAGCATTAATAGTCTAGAAATATTTGCGATAATAACACCATAAACACCAACGC
>JABJPQ010000021.1 GCA_018663815.1 Halobacteriovoraceae bacterium
CCAGAAGAAAAAATTAAAGATGAAAGGGCAATGAAGGATTATCGACAAATTATGCAGGAAATAGGTATGGAGGATTCTAAAACTGAAAAACTTCATATACCTAAAACGACTGATCTTATAGAATCTATCAATCCCAATGCTTTAGAATTCTTACGAAGTGCTGAATATGTGGAAGGAAAAACTATAGAAAATTTTGAAAAAGAAGATCAAAAAGTTTTTGCACGTAGAATTTTGGAAATTGGTGCCTACAGGTTTTATCCAAACAAACATTTTAAAAATGGAGCAGATATAAGTCCTGGTGAAACAAGGGTTGTTGATACTGATCGTCACCCAGGGAATGAACTCCTTAATAAAGATGGTGAAGTATTTCATTGGTTCCCAATTGACTTTGGACAAGAATTACCATTTACCATAAAAATGGTTGAAAACGTCCATATTTTAATGGGAGCTACTCAAATAATCGAAAACATAGGTGCCCATAAAATTATACTTGAAAAAATGGTTAAAGATTTAGGTATTACAGCTAATATTTCCAAACTACAAAAAGACCTAACCCAATTTTTTCCTAACAAAGGAAAGCTTCCAAGATCAAGCATGGTAACTTATTCTTTGCTGCTTGAGGTGCTTGAAAAGCATGGTTTCCAGGTTGATATGTTTTACTCTGAGTTTACCAAAGGTATTTTTCAGTATGAGGCTTATGAAGAAATTATTCGTGGAGAAAAGTATCTTAGTCCCAAAAAAGATTTCACCTTCGAAGTTATGAAAAAAGTTGATGAGTGGAGAAGCTACCTTCTTGCTAATATGAATGATGATATTAAGAAAAAAAGTGCTAAAGATTTAATTTTGATATCACCTCTTGCAGCATTAAGAGCTTATGAAAATCTTAATTTCGTAAATAAGGGACAAGTAGAAGTTAGAAACTTTTTACTAACCCTTGGGATTGAATCATCAACTGTAAAATCTCTTTTAGCAAAACTATCGAATCCTAAAACAGCTGCTGAACTAAAAGAATTTGTTACTGAGGCTGCAAAAATCAAAAAAATAAAAAGAAAAGAAAGATTGATTTTATCTAGTTGGAGTAATCATTTAAGGGTTAAAAATATAGATGTAAAGTTATTTTCGCTTCCGGAGTTTATAACTCTTTCTACCCTAAGTGGGATTGTTAAAGATGTTGCTCCTAGTACAGTAAAAATGAAGTTAAAAGGAGCATATCCTCAACACTTAGGTGCGGTAAAAAGTTTTACAACAATTTATGGTGGAGAGCTGATTGATAGAGTTTATCATGGATTAAAAAACCGTGATCCTGAACTTGCAATTGCATGGTTTCAAGAGTTTTTTACTCTTTCTAAACATTTAGGCTTAATTAATTTTGCAATAGGTTCAGGTGTTTATAAGTCATTGGCCAATAAATATATTCGCTCATCACGTAAGTATTTCAAGGCGATAAATATGCACGGTATTTCTATGGCCATAGGAATGACACTTTCAGATATCACGATCAGAGCAATGGACGGGCAAAGTGTTGAAGAGATTGTTGACCATGTTATTAGTAGCAAAAACGGTCGTGAACTTACTTTTGGTGTTTTAGCTTTCTTGGCGGCTGAGGGTGTAATATCTCAGGCCGGGGGTGTATTAAGTAAAATTCTCCCTGTGAAAGGAAAAATGAATTGTCAAAATTGGTTTGCACAGGCCGGAAGAATGGGAGCCGTTTTTATTGTTGCAAGTGAAATTGACGAATTAACCCGTGAAGAGTTAGTTGATTTAGGTGTTTTGGACGAAGATACATATATGCATTTGGACCAACAAAAGAAAAAATATATAAAAGAAGTTGAAAATCAATCAAAGACTATTGAAAATATTCTTAAGCAAGAAAACATTGATTTCAAAAAAATATCTAAGCTTTATTATGGTGAGATATTTTCACCAACTGAGTTATTGAGCAAAACTTGCTCTGCAATGCTTCCTTATACGATAAGGACAAAAACGGATAAGGAAATGTCCTATGTTGGAAAATTACAAGCCTTTGAAAAAAAACTAAGTATTATCCAGTTTAATACACAAGACAAATCAGTAGAAAAACTTATTGGTACGTTCGATCTTAAGCAAATTTTCTTAAGAAAAATGGATCGAGTTACGAATGAACTATGCCATGGTTTAAGGGAAGGCAATTTAATATGAAAAATCGAACTTCATTGGTTTTCCTTTTTCTTATGTTTTTTCAATTTGGTTCATTGGTACATGCTAGTACTTGTGCCAAGGATCTTTTAAAATATGTTCAGGATAAAGGATTTACTGAAAGTATATTAGGTAACCTTAATAATGCTGAACTCTTTCAAATAAGATATATTTTAAATAAAGTCACTAATGATCCCAAAATAGGTTTAACTTCACAGGATATGGCCGCAATTCAAAAATTTCACTTAGATCATGGTGTCAATCTAGCTCGTGAAGAAGGATTGAAAAGATTAGCATTACAACAAAAAGTTGATCGTAATGATCTTGCGTTAAAATTAGCTCTTCAAGGTGGAACAGCAAGTGTTTTAGCATTAACTTTTTATGCAAAATTTATTGATACTGAAGCAAAAGAAGATGATCTTAATGATAAATTTGACCTTCATCTTAAGGATAATCAAACGGATGATATTCAATTTTTTTGGGATGCTCTTCATTGCAATCCAAAGTTAAGTGACTCTTTGGATCGAATTGATCAATTTAAGAATAAGTATGCGACTTCATCTGTTACTGATGATGATGAAGAAGATAAAGTAACATACCCAGAGTTTACTATTGTTGATTTATTACATGGGGAGAGACATCTTTTTGGACAATTTGAAAATATCATGAGCATTTATACCAATAGCTTTATTAAAAACTCAGGGGAGATTTATAGTGTTAAAAATGAAATAGCTCAATTAGAATATACCAATAAAAACTTTGCTGAATTCTCTGCAAACTTTGCACAAACATATGATCAAAGAAAACATAATTATGTGGAAAAAGAAAAACGTCTTGCAAAAATTAAAAATCCCTCTCGTAATATTAAGAGTATGATAAGTAATATTAAGGAGCAAATATCTAATTTACAAAAAGAATATAATTTTCACGCAACTCCTAAAAAACGTAAAAGTAATATTAAAACTAGTCTGCGTAATGCTAAAAATAAACTAAAAATAGTTGGTCAGTTTAATGAAAATACTATTTCGTATCTAAAATTAAAACATATGTGGAAAAATGTCGGTGTAAGTATTTGTTCTAATCGCTTAGCGTCCACAGAGTTTAAAATTAACTCCTCGACTATTGATACCCTATTCCAATTTCTGGCTAGGGTGTCACCAGAGCATCGTGACCGATTAAGGAGTAGCTTAAATGATATTTTTATTCTCGACTCATCAAAAGGTGATTTACCTCTTTTTATTGACTCTGAAACAAGGTATTTCTCCAATTATAGAGCGCGAATGAAAAAGGTTGATCTTTTTCTCCCTCGAAATGCTCAAGAATCAAAAGAAGAACAAAAGGGTGAGATAAGTGAATTCCTAACTAAGTCATTAGTTGATATTTTACTTAAGGATATTTCTTCATCTATAATTACAAAGTGGAAAAAAATGACTTATACCACGGTAAGTACCGAAATAGGATACGTACCCCGTTCCAATTTATGGCTACCTTATAGTGCTGATAATGAATATCGTAAAGAATTTGAAAAAGCATCGAATTGCTATTTTTCACCAAGCTGTCGTAGTGAATTTTCTTCAAATAGCCCTAAACTATATAGTTATTTGCATGAATACTTTAAGTTTGACTCAAGCAGTACTAATAATGAAATTTCAGAACCCATTTTTGAAGAGTATAATACGATTTTAGCAAAATATCTTAAAGGATCATATGCGCCCTTTATCACGACCGAAATGAAAGAACGTGGAGGAGCAAGTAATGCTAAGTAGAAAACTAATTTTATTTTTGTTGTTTTGTTATTCTCATATGGCATTTTCATCTCAACAACAACAACAACAACAACAACGGCAGCAGCGACAGCAACAGCAGCAACAAGGTGGAAGTTACTCGCAAGGTTACTCAGATGGTGTCTCTGAGGGGTATTCAGACGGGTACTCATCAGAATATTCACAGAGGCATGATAATAATCAGCGTCAATATGACCCGTATGATCTATCAAACCAGTATAGCCGTAAAGAGAGAAGACGTGAGCGCCAATTAGCAGAAGAGCTTGGCTTTGATAGCTATGATGAATATCTAAAAGATAAAGATCGTAAAAAACGAGAGGAAAGAAAGAAGTTATTGCGGCAAAAATTAGAGATGAAAAAAAATAAAGCTAAGCAAGACTATAGCGATTGGTTAGATGGTTATCTAACATTTGAATTTAAACCTAAAGTCTATTTAATTAAAACAAAACAAGACAAAAGTAATTTTACTATATCAGACTTTGACGATTCTCTTAAGAGAAATTTATCTGAGGTAGGGAAAGTCGTTGATAGGAAAATTATAACGAAACTTTTATCAGATGAAGGGTTTATTTTAGAAAATGATGATTTAAATACAAAGATTAATCTTGTTTATTTGGCAGACTTACTTCGAGTGACACTCGGAGAATCTCAGGAACAATTTAAAGAAGGGGTCTTATCATTTTTCAAAGATGCAAGTAATGTTTTTAACAATCTTATTGGTTCTAATTATGACCGATTATACTTATATGGATTTTTAAAATTTTTGGAAAAAAAGGAAATTCCAATTTTCGAATATCAAACTGATTTTTTAATGTATTTAGACATTATACCATTGGATTTTCCTGAGGAACTAGGGTTTGATTTGTTTTCAAAAATATATGATAAACGTAATCGTATCGTTGATTTGATTGGCCATTTACAATTAAAACAAATCTCATTAAGAGGAGTAGATTCATATCTTTTAGATACAGCATCACTTGATTTATGTGTTGAAAAATTTATCGGGTTTGGAGCTCTTCGTGATTATTTAAAAAACCTGAAAACAAATAGCAAATTTCGTTCGAATTCAAACTCCGGAGGGAGCATGTATTATGGCACTTCATCCTATAACTACAAGTTTCCAAAAGAGTCTTTTGGTGCTCTTAACACAATTATTGGTTTTGATTTA
>JABJPQ010000020.1 GCA_018663815.1 Halobacteriovoraceae bacterium
AACTCGATTGATTGACAAATAAATTTATTCAACGTATCAAGTATGTCATACATAAACATTTATCAGGTTTTAAAAATATGCTTGGAATTTTAAAAAAGACAAAGGTCATTGAGGCTGAAATTGAGAACTATTTAATAACAGTTCTAAACTCGGCACTAATCTTTAAAGAGGGAGTTCTAGAATACCTTGATGGGAATTTAGAACAAGTAAATCAAAGAGTTGAAGAGATAAGAAAGCTAGAGTTAGAAGGTGATTTACTTCGCAGGGAAATAAAATATAAACTTTATACTAAGATGCTTATTCCTGATGCACGGGGAGACGTTTTAGGCTTACTTGAGGCTGAGGATGAGATTATCAATATATGTAAAAAGATTTTATTAAATCTTTCCATTGAACATCCCGAAATTCCTAAATATTTAAATCCACTTTTTTTAAAATTAGTAGACTATTCGGTTAACTCGGTAGAGGAATTAATTAAAGCCTCTAGGGCTTATTTCACAGATTTCTCCATGGTAAATAATTATATTCAAAAGACGAACTTCTACGAAAACGAAGTTGATAAAGTTGAGGAACAACTTAAAAGAGCAATCTTTGAAGATAAAGATCTTGAAAAGTTTAGTACTAGAATGCATATCCGATATTTTGTTGAAAAGATGGCGCTGATGAGTGACGAAGCAGAACGAATTAGCGATAAACTTTCAGTGTATGCAATTAAAAGAACAATCTAATGGAAGATATACAAGTAATTAACGTCATCTTTTTCTTATCGAGTGGACTATTCTTAGGATGGTCCCTCGGAGCAAATGATGCGGCAAATGTATTTGGAACAGCGGTAAGTTCCCGTATGATTAAGTTTGGAACTGCTGCAGTTATTTGTGCTATTTTTCTTACCATTGGATCTGTAATGAGTGGAAGTGGTGCTGCTCATACTCTTGGAAAATTAGGAGCAGTTGACACCTTGCCGGGAGCATTTACGGTTGCTCTTGCATCGGCCTTAACCGTTTTTTTAATGACTAAAATGAAGCTACCGGTTTCAACTTCTCAAGCAATTGTAGGGGCAATTATCGGCTGGAATTTTTTCTCAGGTAATCCCACTGATGTTAAGGTTGTTTCAAAAATAGTGAGTACTTGGGTTCTTTGCCCTTTGCTAAGTATGTTTTTTGCAGTCATTGTTTTTAAAATTTTTAAATATCTAGTTGAAAAATCTAACATACATATTGTTAGGCAAGATACTTACACACGAGCTGGACTTATAGTTGCTGGTGCTTTTGGCTCTTATGCATTGGGAGCAAATAACATTGCTAATGTTATGGGGGTTTTTGTTCCTTCTTCTCCATTTAAAGATATTACTCTTTATTCGGGATTTGTTTTTACTAGCGTGCAACAGCTTTTTCTACTGGGAGCAGTGGCTATATCAATTGGGGTCTATACCTATTCAAAACGAGTTATGGTAACTCTTGGAAGTGATCTCTTTAAACTATCTCCAGTAGCATCCCTGGTTGTCGTTATTTCAAGTTCGTTGGTTCTTTTTGTATTTTCCTCCCATGAGCTTAATTTATTTCTAGCAAGTATTCATCTACCACAAATTCCTTTAGTACCTGTTTCAAGCTCTCAAGCTGTTGTCGGAGCAGTTGTTGGTATTGGATTGATTAAAGGGGGAAAAGAAATAAATCTTAAGGTGTTGGCAAAAATCAGCTCAGGCTGGATCGCGACGCCTCTTTTTTCTGCAGTTGTCTCTTATATTACTTTATTTTTCATGCAAAATGTTTTTATGAATCAAGTTTTTCAGTAAATATTATGGGCAAACATTTATCGCAAAAATGCGGCAGCCTTTCAAAATAAATGAGAGATGCTTACTTGATAACATGATAAAATAATAATTATTGTTCTCATTGGCTTTAAATCTATGATTTAATGAGCAGATGAAAACAGTGAAGCAATACATCACAAGCTTATATGAGTCTGACTTACCGGAAATTTTAAAAAAGTACCCTGGCTTAAAGCTGTCAAGGCTATTAGATGAGTACTGTTTTTATTCATCTAAATTTTCACATGAGTATCTCCCTGGATTAGAGAGCGAATTTTCTTCAAAAATATTTAAAGGTATTCCTTTAGAGTATATCTCAAAAAACAGTTTTTTTTATCGTTCTAACTTCTTTGTTGATAAAAGAGTTCTTATACCTCGCTCAGAAACAGAAATTTTGGTTGAGAATAGTATTGAGTATATAAAGAAGAATCATCATGATAACTTTAAAGTTGCAGAAATTGGTGTCGGCTCCTTTGCGCTAGGGTTAAGTATTCTTTGTGATATTTCAAAGAGAGTTTATTTCTGGGGAGGAGATATTGATCCCTGTGCCCTTGAAGTTGCTCATATCAACTTATTTAAATTGCGCTCAAAAATTAATCCCAAAACAAAAGTGAAACTTGCATTATCTGATCGATTAGGTGCTGTTGATGAAAAATTTGATTTTATTGTTTCAAACCCGCCTTATATAAAAGAAAAGCAAGATAAAGCTGGAGTCCACCCACAAACAGATAAATTTGAACCTCATATTGCTCTTTATTTACCAGATGAAAGCTATGACCATTGGTTTGCTGATTTTTTTTCACAGGTGTCAGAGAAACTTTGTGCTAAAGGGGCTTTTTTTATGGAAGGACATGAAGATTCTTTGTCACATTTACAAAAAATTGGGTTAAAATATTCTTCAAAAGTGCTTGTTAAAAAAGATTATACTGGCCGAGATAGGTTCTTACAGGCTTATAAATAGGAATTAACGAATGGATAAATTAATTATTACAGGACCGAATACATTATCAGGTGTCGTAGAGGCTTCGAGTTCAAAAAATGCGACACTTCCCATACTTGCAGCAAGTATTCTTTTTCCACAGAAAATTATTTTTAATAAGCTACCTCC
>JABJPQ010000019.1 GCA_018663815.1 Halobacteriovoraceae bacterium
CCTTGATAACTTTTGGATGATTTCCTATCAACCTAATTTCTGATGCAAACATTAGACCTCCTGTCTTTGTTATTCCTTATAATTTTCTATTTCTTAATTCTAGCGTAGTCATCTCTGACGTTGCTAATCCTTTTAAGTACTCCACAACTTTATCATCTTGGATTAACTTTTTTAAAATTTCCTTTCCTTGTTTCTCTTGTTTTGTATGTATTAAAGCAACTCCTCTGAGGAAATTAACTCGATGTTTATGTTCCGTATCACTAAAGTCCGCTAAAAATTCCTTTGATTTTAAATCTAACAGTTTGTAATCGATCTTTTGTTCTGAGTAGAGTGATTCAATATACAAATACTCAGCACGTGTTAAAATAGTTTTGTAACCAACGTAGTTTTTTCGTCTTAAATCATTCACAAGAGCAGATGTATTCTTTCTAAACTTACTTGGCTTAGCTGCTTCATAAAGAGATTCTAAGTACACTTGTAACATTTGACGACTCTGATTTGGTGTTAAAATATTTTTTAAATTTGGAGTTACAAATAAAGACTCAAAGCTTGTAACAGAACTATTATAATCTTTGATCTCATACGAAACAATGCCCTTGTAAAAATTATAGTTTATACCCTTATTTTTTTTATTCTCACTTAAAAACTTCGATAAGCCCTTAAAATCCTTGCTAGCCAACAAGGTCTCAAGCTTTAACTCAATCAAATAGTCTTTAATTGTCAGATCTTTATGAAGAGAAACCCATAATGGATACCTTCTGCTTTGACTTTGCTTAAGAGTAAGTAAATCCTTTACGGCCCTTTTGTAGGAACGAAGCAAACCTAGTTTGATAAAACTATCAGAAACAATAAAGCTTAAGTATGGATTTTTAGCTACTTTGCTTTCATATTTTGTTTTATATATTTCCCAAACTTTTACAGCTCGAGAATAATCGCCTTTTAAGTAAGAAGATTGGATTATTCCCAAAACAATTTCTGCTCCATCAGCATGAAAAGCTCTTTGATCAATGCGTCTTAAGTTCTCTATTGGAAGTGCAGATAAGTATGCTAATGCATCGTCATATTTCGCAGTGCTAATCATTGTTCGCATTCTTGTTAACCAAAGTAGCTTTTGCAGCTCAGGTGTCTGAACAGACTTAGCCTTTGCGCTAGAGTCCAAAAAGACAATTGCTTCTTTATCAGCTTGATTCAATTTTCTATTTCGACATACTCGTAACCCAACATAGCGAATTTTTGCTTCAATCCTAGTTTGGATATCTGAAGACATATTAATCGCATCTTTATAAAGCCTAACAACCTTTGAAATATCCTTGCCTAATAAATCGTAACTTAAAGCAATTCTTAATCTTGCTTGAGCGGCCTGAGTGATAAAAGAGTATTTATCAATAAATTCATCATATAGCTTGATCGCTTTTTTATACTCTGCTCTTCTAAAGTGTGACTCCGCCGTATTAAATAAAATTGATGGATGGATGGGACTTACTAACGAGCGCTCATTAATTTTAAAGTCGGCCATAACCTGATTAATCTTACCTTGAGTTAAATTAACATATCCGACATAGGCAATTCCAATTTGGGGGGTCAGTACTCTCTTAACTGCTTTGTTGTTTAAAAATGATTTAATTTTATCCATTTGTTTTAAATGAGCAAGTGAGTTCAAAATAACATTTGAGCTCCATGAAATCATTTCATCATCAAAGCTCTCTGATGCACCAACATAAAGTCCCTTTGCAAAGTTTAATGTTTGAATATAATCACCTTCATTTCGTGATGATTGTATTAAATATCTCCAGATGGCTTTCTTTAGTTCATAGTTTTTGGACGAGTCTAGTACCCCTGTGAGTATGTTTCTAGCAGCTGCAAGCATTCCTTTATTTGAAAAACTCTCGGCTGCTACCTCTTCTCCGCTTTCATCGATTTTCTTGGCAAACTCAGGCTTTAATTTTTCTTTAATTGTCGTTTTGATTAAAGAGACTGCTTTCATAAAGTCGTTAATATCTTTAAATTCACCTCGTCCATATTGCTCTTCAAATAAGCTAATCGAGCGAGTCATCAGTCCCCACTGCTCTTTATTATAAAAATTAATATTAAGTTGAAGATGAGCAAGCTTTTTATCATCCAAATATTTTTGATCTTCAATATGATAAAAATAATCTGGAGCTTTATTCTTTAAGTTAAGATCCTCTTTTAATGGGGGGATTAAGGCTTTATAATCCCAGACAAAAGCGGCCCCATAGCGAAAATCTCTAAACTTGGAGCCTGCTTGCTTAGAAATGATTTCATCTGGATTAATGATATTAAATTTTGCATTGTTCTTAACAGCGAAGACTTGCTCTACTTTATTTGACTTTCTTCTTTCTTTCTTTCTTTTTTTTGAATTAAGTTTTGCAACTTTTAATTTTTTAGATCTTACTGACATCGATGATTTCTTTGTCGTTACAAAATCCTGATTCACCCAAAAATCAAGCACATAACCCGAAACATCTTTTTTATAAAAATTAAAAAGCTCAACTGAACTACTAGATAAATTAATCTCTACCTTATAAGCACTTGCTGGATCTTTTGGTGAAATAAATTTAAAGTCTTTATGGTACTTCTTATCCTTAGTTAGTTTTGAGATATCTCCCGATAATAAAACAAAAAAATCGGGATCAAGACTTTGAATGATAACCTTACTACCAACTTTTGAAATTGTTAGCTGTTCTTTCTTACCTTGAATTTTCCAACGTAAAAATGATTTTTGAATATCCTGAACTAATACACCGGCAAGTACCGACTCGGTAATAAATGTTACGAGAAAAATGAATGTCAAAGTTTTGAAAAATGACTTCATCAGTTAAACTTCCTGTTTTTTAAAGTGGTCTAACATCCTATTAAACCAACACTCTTTATTATTGTACTCTATTTTTAAACAGAACAAAGGAAAATTTTACTCCTAGGCAATTTTTTTCATGTCAAAATTTACACTACACCTTAACTTGTTGATATCTTTTCAGTAAAATTTTTCATATGACCCATCAGCGATTTCCAGCCAAAAACTCTCAGCCTTTAATATCTTTTTGAATTTTTTATTCTTCACTTTTAACAGAGTTTCCTTGTAAAGTGTTGTTATTTTAGTAATTTCCTCCCCCTCATTAATCAGAATGATTCTTCCTGAATCATGCCTAAGGGCAATATTTTTATTATGAGTAATTAGCTCAAGCTCATTAATTGAAATGATCCAATCTAGATATTGAGCGAGAAAGTGGGAATAATACTTAAAACAAATCGTATAAGCTTTGTTGTGTTTATTCTGGATAAACCATAAGGCAAAATCATCTTCCCAATTAATATTTTCATTCAGTGCTTCCACTTTATATTTTATTATTTGACTTGAATGCCTTGGTAAAGAGCACTCGAAGTATGCAATAGTTGTAACATTTTTAAAAAGACCAAGGTACTCTAGAACCTCACCGTGTGACTCACATACATATAAGTAAGGACTTGCTTGGTTAAAAATTTTTGCAATTACAGTATCTAGCGTTTTATTTTTTGGAAAATATAAATAATAAGCAAAAGCACTTGGAATTGCGTAATAGTCTAAATTTCTTGCAAGAACTTCATCTATGGGATAATTGAATTTTTTTAAGGCTTGTTTTACAGCAGCTACCCTTGTGCCAATATACTCTATACTTATACAGTAATTTAAGCTCAGGTAATTTGCCAAAAAAGTTCCTCGACAGTAACCAGCACCCAAATCACACAGAGTTTGATCAGGAGGTATATCTTTTAATATTTGATAATAATCTAGATAAGATGTCATAAGAGCCGTTGACGACAAATGTTGGTAAGCTTGCTCTTCACCATTATTTACCTTCAACTCATGAGTGCAATAACTTCCAAAGAAGTACTCATCTAACTTTTGATCAAAATTAATATTACTCTTTACATCTCTCTTTGATAAAAGAGATTTTATTAATAGGTGAGTTTCATCTTTATTCAAGTGAAAATCTTATATATGAAGAGACTTTTTCTTAATTTTTTCAATCAATGTCGTGCGATTTAAATTTAATAACTTAGATGCCTGATTTTTATTTCCCTCTGTAAAGCCCAATGCTTGTAAAATAAGAGAGTCTTCAATATCCGACAAAACTTTTTTTAAATCAACTCCGGCCTTAGGTAACTCAAAAATATTCTTATAGTGCTCTGTTGAAAGTGGATTGTGCCTAAAAATCTTAGCCGGTAAATCCTCCGGTAAAATTTCACTTCCTCCTCTCAATATAACTAGTCTTTCGACAATATTTTCTAG
>JABJPQ010000653.1 GCA_018663815.1 Halobacteriovoraceae bacterium
CACCACCTGTAATTAAAACCTTTCGCATTTGTTATTTCCTCAGCTTTTATTGTATGATACTAAGATATAAAATTCATTTTTAACAGAAATCTTCACGAAGCTTAAATAATGATGATAACTCAGAGCTTCTTAACTCAAGGTATAGGATGGAGCAAGTAGATAGAGATCAAATTATCAATGAGCTTGAGAAAGAAGCTTATTCCATCTTTGACTTGGCAGAAAGTTTTAATTCTAAGTTTAATGAGTTTTTAAAGAGGTACACAACTAGCATTCTCAAAGACTTTGGCCTTGAGACTCTCAGTCTGGAGCAGCTTCATCTTAGTTTAAAACAAGAACAACTTAATACGTTTCGATTAAAGCTTATTAAGTCTATTTCTGAAACGAATGAGTTAACAGATCTTATTTATGCTGAGCTTACTCATTTGCTGCATAGTTTGGTCGGTCCTGATATTGCAGTCCAAAAAATTCCAGGCTTATCGATTCAATTTCCAGGAGATGAAAGCTCTATTTTGCCATTTCACTCAGATGTACATGCAGGAAATTCACCTTATGAGTTTGTCTTTTGGCTCCCTCTAACCAGAGCTGAAGGGACAAACGCGATGTTTTTATTACCACTCCAGGAAAGTTTAAAGTTGGAGAGAAGAGGCTGGGATGAAAGTAAAGCCTTAAGTGATATAAAATCCGAGTACAAAGATGACTTAATTAGGACAGGTTCTGGACCAGGACAAGCAATGATTTTTTCACATAATCTGTTTCATGGGAATACAGTTAATGAAGAAGGCTTTACAAGAGTTAGTTTAAATATACGATTCAAGTCCTTGTTAACACCTTTTGGAGAAAAAAAACTTGGAAGTTATTTTCGAGTACTTAATGTATCACCAATTACTCGCATTGGAGTGATGTTTGAAAGCTAATTATTGTTGTTATATAACGAGTAAAGAGACAATAAAGTACTTTGTTCCCCATACAATTCAAAATAAAATCATTCGAATGTATTTAACTGAACGAAATCTAGGTTTTAGACTTTCATATACTGAAGTAAATATAAAAGGAAAGTACCCGGTACTACTTGAAATCTTAAAGCATAAATACAATGAGGTATATTTTTATAGTAAGGAAATGCTACCGTTGAGTTTCCCGAAAATAATGAATAGACTCTATGATTTTATTTTAGCTGGAGGAACCATTATTTTTTGTATTGAAAACATAAAATTGTCTAGGGGTAATTTAGATGATTTTTTGATGATAGAAAAATTGAGTTTACTTAGCTCAGAGGGAAAAATTGAGAATAAAATTTCAGAATCTTAAAATTCAAGATATAAAGCTTCGGGAACAACTTCATATGTGTCTGGAGCAGAGCTGCGATGATGGTATTTACATCAACGGTGACGATGTTTTTCAATTTGAAAGAATGGTAGCACATTATTTTAGTACCTCTCGGGCATGCTTTGTCTCTTCTGGCTCAAGCGCTCTTTATCTCGCTTTAAAAACATTGGGTATTGCAAACGGAGACGAGGTGATTATTCCGTGCATGTCATGGATTTCAACTGCCCATGCTGTTTCTCGTTTAGGAGCAACTCCTGTATTTACAGAAATAAACAGGTCTTTTAATATGGATATTTGTTCACTGGAAGAAAAAATATCGATGAAGACAAAAGCTATTATGCCTGTACACTTTGGTGGCATTCCAGCTGAGATGCACTTGATTATGAAACTTGCACGGGAGCGAAATCTATTTGTTATAGAAGATGCTTCTCAAAGTTTTGGAAATGAGCTTGATGGACAGATGCTTGGTACTTTTGGTGACTTTGGATGCTTTAGCTTAAATCCAATGAAAACTTTTGGAGCGCTGGGGGAAGCGGGACTTGTTGTGAGTCAAAATGATAAATTAATAAATAATTTACGACAAAAGATCTACTCAGGACTAAACAATATGGAGTTGAACCACAGAGGAGATAATCTACAAGCTCGTTTTTTAAAAGTTTTATTAGAAAACTTTGGTGAGAAACAAAAAAAATTAAAAATTATTTTTGATTATTATAAAAAACATTTAAACTCTCAAGTTGAGTTGGTTGGGAAAAAAAATAACTACATACCCTATTGTATTAATATATTAGTAGATCAAAGAGAGGCGATAGAGCAGGAGTTTGGTAAAAGAGAAATTGAGTTTAAACGATTGCACGTCCCCTTAATGGTGGAACACCCTTGTTACAGGCATAATACTTCACTGCCAAAGTCAAACGAAATAGCTAAAAAATTGCTAAGCCTGCCGTATCATCAACACTTAACTGAAAATGAAGTTGTTGAGATTTGCAGTGTTATTAATGAGGCCTGCAAATGAATAAAATAGAAATTTTTGGAAAGAATCACTATCAATCTGTCAGGCAGTACTTGCCTCGCATGAATAATAATAAAGTTGATGCGATGATAATTGCAAAAGAATATGGGTATGATTATTGGGATGGAAATCGCCAATTTGGCTACGGTGGTTATGTTTATGATGGTCGGTTTGCTAGTGTTGCTGAGAGTCTAATCAATCAATATAAATTA
>JABJPQ010000018.1 GCA_018663815.1 Halobacteriovoraceae bacterium
AACTGAACTACAACCACCATAATTACTTGTGCACATTTATATAGCAATTGATGCTATTTTGCAATGCTTTCACCTCTAATATGAAGAGATTTTATGTTTGTACTCCAGGGTCTCAGTCGCTAAAATAACGGAAAGGGGAAATATGTATAAACTATTATTTGTGATTTTATTGGTTGTGCTTAATGCAACCGCAGCTGAAAAAGTACAAACTCAGGATAAAGACGTAGACAAGCCTGTTACTGAAGAAGTTCAAGAGCCGACAGCGAAAGTGATAGACAACGTTGTAGATGAGCCTGAGACGGCACCCTCAAATGATAAATCTTTTGCCATCTTTGGAACATATTCCTCTCTGGATACATGGCTGCCGGGAAAAATGGGACTAACAGCTTCCTACGGGGATGACCAAAGGGTGTATGAGCTAGCTTATCAAAATGCAAGCTACTCTTTTGATCTTATTATCGATGACCTAGGTAAAATTTCAGATACAAGAATACACTTATCGACAAGATCATTTACCTGGGGTGGCAGCTTTAACTTTCAATATGGTGCCTATTATAACTCATTCAAAGCTTACCTGGGTAACTCCTATACTGAACTGCTAGACCTAAAGTACGATTATGTTGACATGCAAACAATGGGTGTCATGTGGGGATTAGGTAATCGCTGGCACTGGTCTAACGGGCTAGGCTTTAGTGTCGATTATTTTAAAACTTTCTGGCCATTACTTAAGCTTGGGGAGGAGTCAGACTACCTTGACCAGGCCGAGGGCAGCTCAAAAGATGATGTTAAAGAGCTTCTTGACACACTCGGTAAAGTCCCGACTTTCTCTATCCTTCACCTAGAGGTTGGATATCGATTTTAGCTTTTGACGAGTTGCATTTTAAACCTTAGAATTTAGTAAATAAATTAAAATCTTACAATCCGCGGGGAATTTATGAAAAAACTTTTAATCGGCTTAGCGACATTTTCTCTTAGCCTGTCAGCAATGGCTTCAACAATTGGTGTTTCAAACCACCCATTTTCAATGAATAAACACATTATCTCCACTGAGTATAATAATTATATGAACGATGGCTCAGGCATGGGGCTTTCTGCAAAATACATGCAAAGAGTAAGTGACCAACTTAATGTCGATGCCGGTTTTGGATTTACTGACGGAGAGCGCGCTTCACGTATGTTTGTTGGAGCTGACATGCAGCTTATTCCTGATTATGGCAGACAACCTAGGGTTTCTTTAAAAGGTTTTTTAGAAAGAGAGAGTACCGATGGTGAACGTTTTAACTCTTTTGGTTTTGCACCAACAGTATCTAAGGGATTTGCTTTTTGGGGAAAAGAAGCTTTTCCATTTGTTTCACTTCCAATGAAAGTGAGTCTTAATGAAAGTGAAAAAATATATGAAAGCTCAACTGCGCTAGCTCTTGGGATATCAGGACGTTTAAATGTTGCAGGAATTAAAAATCTTGTTGGAAATATTGAAACTAACATCTCACTTAGAAATAGTTACTCGGCACTTATGATGGGTGTTTCAGTTCCAATTGAATAAACAATGAAAATAATTTTTTCTGATTTTGATGGCACCCTGACAAATAACGGTAAACTGGGTGCCGTTTTTTTTGATCTCCTAAATTTAATTGATAAAAATAAGTCTGAGCTTGTGATTGTTTCGGGGCGCTCATTGTCGTGGGGGCATTTTTTTCTAACCCATTTTCCGCTTAAACATGTCATCATGGAAGGTGGAGGTGTCATTGTTGGGAAAAATAAAGAAGGACATCTGTACGAGGAAAATTTAATTTCGGATCAAGAAATTAAAAAACTGGATGACCTTACTAATGAACTAGTTAAGCTTTACCCAAAGTGCATTCTCAGTGCCGATTCATTTGGAAGACGCACAGATCGGGCGATTGAATTTTCTCAAATGGAAAGATCGGATGTTGAGGCCGTAGAGTTATTCTTACATAAGAATGGTTTAAATTTTTCACGCTCAAACGTACATATAAATTTTTGGGTTGGTGATATTTCTAAAGCTCGTGGTGTTGAGTACTTTATTAAAAACTATGCTCCTCACGTAGGTAAAGACGAATGTCTTTTTTACGGAGACGCTGCTAACGATGAATCAATGTTTGAGTTCTTTCCCAATACGGTTGGTGTAAGTAATATCCTGGCCATCCTTGATCAGCTTGAATATAAACCTAAGATTATTTTGGAAGGAAAAGACAACTCGGGTGCTCTTGGTGTCTATAATCATCTAAGAGAATTTTTTGATCAAAGTAAAAATTTCTAAAAAAGATTTTCCAGTTTCGGTTTCCATCCTTTATCCAATAAATTAGTCTGCAAGCATGCTTTTAAAAATGGGATGTCTGCAAACTTGGGAACTTCATGATAGCCCTGCTTAAAAAGCTTAGAAATAAGAAGCTCGGGGTAAGGACGTTCAATAAGTTTAAGTTTATCTTTTAAAGAAACGGTGCCTGGAGATATGATTTTATAAAACCACCCAACATGGCCTGTAGATATAATCTCTTTTAGGATACGGTCGTCTTCATAGGTTGCATTAATTGTTACACAAGGTCTGCGGGGAACAGTTAGCTGAATTTTTGTTGTTCCCAGTGTGAAAATATCGCCAATACATAAGTCGGATTCTGTTAGCTCAGGAGTGCAGATATTCTCACCAAAACTTCCTGGTACAAAAAGGTGGGCAATTTCAGGGAAACGCTCTTTTAATTTATTGTAATTAAGCTCAGAGTAATGGTGCAGAACTCTCATATCGCCACCATGATGGTTCTGATCTACAACTTCATCATCAAAAACATGAGTTAGTGAAAATGTGAGCTGATCGCTTGGGGTCTTTCTAATGCCACTATGCTGGCCATTGGGAAGAATTTGAGCAACACCTTTAAAAAGTCCTGTAATACTAAACTCGTTATTAATCATGAAAGTATCCTTTTAAACCATCGTGGATTTTATTTTGAAGTTGTTCATTGGTTATATGAGAAAATTCTTTATTTAGCC
>JABJPQ010000332.1 GCA_018663815.1 Halobacteriovoraceae bacterium
CTTTATTAACTTCTACTCTTTCCAAAAGATTATATTTTTTATTATGCTCATCATCTCTTTCCATATCTATACAGTAGAAGCCTTCAGCTATAAACTGCCCTCCTACAAATTCAGAGTATGATACACTCTCTCCTTTTTCTAAAAAAACAATTTCTTGAGTTAAGACCTCTCTCCCAAAGGATAAAGCTGAAACTAAAGATAAAAGTGTTACTAATAAAGTTTGCAAATGAGTCCTCATGTTTTAAATAATTATTATATATTATCATTTTATATTCATATCAAAGACATTACGAGAGAGATCACAGCCTTTACGTACCTTGATCAAATATTTGACACCAGTAAAGTACCATAATCATAAGAAATATCTATCCAACAACTTTTTAATTTAATAGATTTCAAAGAAATTTTAGTGCATTTGTTATACCTTTAATGTGAATTCCTGATTTACGAATATAGATTTGCATCGTCTTTAAATCTTTCCAGCCACCCATAGACATAATTTTAATAGGCTCTACCCCTTTTGAAAGCATTATGGTAGCCCAAGATGCTCTAAGATCATGAAACCGAATTACAGGAAGATTTAATTCAGCTAAAAATATTTTCAGGTATTTCGCTTGCTCTCCTGTTTCCCAACCCTGAACTCTTGGTAAAACAAAATTATCTTTTCGTTTTTGAAATAAATTATACATAACCGGCATTAAAGATTCAGCAATTTCAACAATTCGATCATCTCCAGACTTCGTTTCTTTAAAACCATTTTCTTTAGTCCATGAGCAATCTATAAGCATTACACGCTTACTAAGATCAACCTTACTCCAGCTCAAAGCAAACAATTCACCATTTCTCATTCCTGTAAAACAAGCAAGTGCCCAAATAGGAAACCACCTATTCTCTTTGTCTCTTGCCTTTTTTAACAAAGACTGAATTTCATTTTCTTTTAAGACAAGTTTAATTTTTTCACCCACCTTAAATTTCAATCTAGGTGTGGGATCTCGCAGTATCATATTACTATCCAGAGCAAACTGAAAAACGGCTCTAATATGCTTAAGCATACTTTTCTTATGTGACTCTGAATATTTTTGCATATCAACAAGAATGAGATCTCTAATTTCAACCATCGTAATTTTATTAATGAACTTCTTCTCCCATTTTACATATGTATGAGCTTTTAAGGTCGTTTCATAGTTAATCAGAGTATTTCTTGCAACACCTTTATTTCTAAAGGAAAGGAGAAAACCATCTACGACCTGTGGCCAATAAGGAAATATAGCCTCATTTATTTTATCTTCAACCAGAAGTATTAATTTTTTATAAGTCTTTTCAGCTTTAGCTCTTGTCGCAATTCCCTGCCTCTTCATTGTTATTTTTTTCTTCGTTACAGGGTTACGCCTATAATAAGTTACAAAGTAATTTTTAGTTTCTCTATTATATTTAATTCCCATGACTAGATCCTTTTAATTTTTATAGGGTTACTAAAAAAGCTTTCACCATTTTTAATTTATTCTCAGCAAGTCTATTTAGAATATCGACGCACTCAGACCTAATATGTTCAGGAACTTCAATTTCTCCTTCTAGCATCAGTTTAAATTCAATGTAGCTATAGCCATAAACTTTAAGAAAGCTTTTGATTAGCTTTTCATCAATATCACGTCGTCCATTCTCAGAATGATTTACAGTGGCCTCAGAGAGTCCAAGAATCGGAGCCACTCTTCTCATGGATAAGTGGCGAGACTCTCTCATATACTTAAGAAGGCTTGCCTCCTTGGTCATGATCTTCCTGTCTGATCTCCTCTCTCTCTTTGCTCTTGTTTTGAATTTCGATGTGTCTTTTTTCATGCTTTTCCTCCTTGGAAAAAAGGGTTTTAAGCTCTCAAAAAGTTACGAATGGTAGTCCAACGATTACATAAACTTAACTTCATATTCTGCACCGCCAGTTATGCACAATAGTCCAAAAAATTTTGCCGCTTTAGAGGTATATACTTGAAGGTGACACAAAGTAGCCAAAAATAGCCATTTCAAGACTGTTCAGGGCTGTTCAAGGCAGCATTCAATTGCTTCTAAAAACGTAAGTAACCGTAAATAAGTAGTTGATTTTAATATTGTTTTAGAAAAAGAGTGCTCCACCATCGAAATCCGATGGTGGAGGTGGTCGGAATCGAACCGACGTCCAAAGTTATATCTAAAAAAAGGCGCTACGTGTGTAGTCACATTAGAGCAAGTGACGGCTGTGAGTGGTTTGTCAACCAAACAAAACCCGGTGATGGTTTAGCGAGCAGGCCCGACGCGCTCGTAGAGTTTAGTTTTCCGACCTTCTCTCAAAGGTCTTTACCTACCTTTTGTTATCGGTGTAGGCCCCTCAAATAGTGCTATAAAACTTAGTCTTATGCAGCCATTGCGTATTCTACATTGCTGTCGAATAAAGTGTAATCGGCTTTTTACTAGGCCTGCCGATCAACCTAGACACGCTCCAAATCCTTCAATAACCCTGTCGAAACCAGTGCACCCCCAGACTTAATAACGTATTATAGCAATCTTTTGTTTTTGACGCCAGTAAAAACCTTTTTTAAAGAGTCTTTCAGTTTGCTTATTTATTATATGGCTTACAACCAGGAAAATTGTCTTTCGATTTTCCTACAATTTGTGATCCAAATAAATAGTCCTGCGCAACATTTTGATCATTAACAAATATTGGAGACAACCAAGCATCAGTTAAAGCAGGATCAATTTGAGCGGGATCGAACATATTATACTTATTCCAATTAGTGCAATAAATAGCACTAGCAGTTTTAATAGAAAGATTAAAAGAACTATTTGGATTAGCTAAATTATACAACCTATTCCATGGTGAATTCTTCTCCTCTTCAGTTAAATCACTCCAACCATCTCGATTACGGAAAATTTTTGGATAGTTGGAACCTGAGTTGTTTTTTAAGTTCCTAAGATGCAATCCTTATATCAACATCTTTATTCTTTTGTAAATAGTTTAAATATACTTTTTCATCTCGATCCCAATTTC
>JABJPQ010000435.1 GCA_018663815.1 Halobacteriovoraceae bacterium
ATTTAAAAATGTATTACGTTCGCTTTTATAAAAATGTTCAATACGACTTTGCTCTTGAGTAGGAAACTCAGGAAAGAATTTTTTTAGACATATTTCAACATAGCCACTAAAAGTATTTTTATACAAACTTGTACGTGCATTACTCATGGAGCAAAATCCCAAATGAGAGTACTCTGCAAATAACCAATGATGAAAGGAAAGCTTGAACTCCATTATTCTTTCACGATAATCGTAAAATTCACAAGGAACTTTATTAAAGGATTGAGTTGCACTAGCAAGAGCTCGCTCATTTAAAATTATAGATTTATCACTATAACCAGACAAGTTGTAATCATGATTCTTAATTTTTGAATAACAGCAGCCAAAATTAATTATTTTTTGCGTCTTATTTTCAATGCAGGTCCTAAACATGTCTGTAGCAAAATTTCCACATGTATGCAGGCCAATAGCCACTTCACCATTTGCAATGTTGGGAACTTTAGCACTGGAGCAAACATGGCATTGATTAAACGTCACCTGACTATTTAATTTAGATAATTTCTTTTTTCCTTTTTCGATGAGGGCCATATCTTTTTCTAGTACATTGACCTTCATTTCCAACTGCCCTTCTAAAAAATAGGCCAGATTCCCAACTCCTCCCCCAAAGTCAGTGACCGACTTACCGACATCTTCACTCATAAAAGAATAGAGCTGCTTAAGCTCATGCTGCTTTTTTACATTTCCAAATGTTTTAACTTTCATTTCATTTAAATTCGTTTTTTTGAAATAAAATAATTTTTCGATATCATCAATTAGTTGAAGCCAATCTGGATCATTAAGTAATGTGTGCTCTTTTTGCGCATCAAACCGTACTAAGTCATCACGATCTAGTTTCATTAATTGAGTTATCCACTTGTGAGTAATCTCATTTCCACTAATGACACTCAAATCTGATTGAGAAATCAATGGCAGATATTTATTGAGAATGTTTGCAATTTTTTGCAGCTTATTGCTTAGGTTCGCATTATGCATATATTGTTTAAAGTAACGTTAAACTATTACTTAACAAAGAACTCTCTTAGGTCAGTTGAAAGTACTTTAACGGCCTCATCATTTGTACACTCAGCGCCTTTGTGTTTCTGATGGCCAGACTCATATCCATTACTAATAAAAATAGCGTCTTCATCCCATTCCTCGAGCTTACCGACCCATTTGCTTCCACTCACTAACTCTACTTCAACCCAAGTTCCAATTAATTTTCCGTTCAAAATATTACCTATCTTCCTGTTAAAATTACATATTGAATAATAGCAAAATAATGGCAGAAGTCATCGACTCAGTGCACACTCCTCTTTAGAAATTTTACAATTGATCACACATATTTTCAAAAACTTATATATCTCTACAACCTCCAACTTTTGATTATACTCAAACTTTTGATTATACTCAAAATTTTAAAAATCGAAGCTTTAGTGATAGTATGCAAAGGATACTAAACATTTAGAATCAATTTATAGTAAGGAGATAAAATGGCAATTGAGACCGCTAAAGATTTTTTGGCCCGTGGAGGGAAAGTATCTAAATTAAGAGACAATGATATATCTTTAGAGGAGCTGCTTAAAAAAGAAGGCCTTATTAATGATAAAGGTGCAAAGGCCATCGCAGATTTACTATCCAGTAAAATCTCAGAGAGCTTAGATTCAGAGCTTAAGACGAAAGAAGAGTAACATCAGCTAAAAGTTGGAAATACTTGGCAATGTAATAATGGAGGCTGGGGTAGAATTAATGCTTCAACAACTTCTTGCCAGATACCTAATATGTACTCATCCTTAACTGCAGGGTGTGGCCAAGCTGGTACTTGGGTAAGAAGCAATCATACTTGTCTTATTAGTGTATCTCCTAACTTAGAAGAAGTTGGTAAAAGCTTTGAATGTAAAAGTGGTAAATGGTCATTATCTAATAAATGATATTTTTTAAGCAATACTAGACCTCAAAACTTATTGTTTATATTAGTACTACAATTAACTAAAAGGAGACGAGGTATTTTCTTCGCCCCCTTTTGTTATATATCAAAATTTAACTAAAGATTTAATGCCTCTCTAATACTCTTAGCAAGATCAGAGCTTACTTTTTCAAAATGAATAAGCATTCTTAGTTGAATTTCTTCATTAGCACCACCAAGAGATCCAGTAATATTACTAATTAACTGAAGTCTTTGATCTTCACTCATTATATTAAATAGATCCTCGGCCTGAGTATAGTCGTCAATATCAGCTCGATGATCAAAACGCCCAACAGCTCCTTCAGGAATTTTTAGCTCTGGCTCTGCATATTTAGTATTAGAACTTGGAGCCTCACTATTATCTAAAAGTTTATTGTCATATGTTCCATAGTTCTTTTTTGAACGCTCTAATTTAGGGGCCATTTTCCCATCTCTTTGATAATTATTTACCTCAATACCTCTTGGTTTATTAACATCTAATGAATTGTAATTTGCTCCAAGGCGGTATCTATGAGCATCTGGATATGCAAATATTCGAGCCTGCAACATTCGATCAGGACTTGCTCCGATGCCAGGTACAAAGTTTGATGGAGAGAAAGCACTTTGCTCTACTTCAGCAAAGTAATTATCTGGATTTTTATTTAATTCAAGCTGTCCAACTTCAATCATTGGATAATCCTTATGCGCCCATATCTTTGTGACATCAAAAGCGGCCGGGTATTTTTCAGCATCAGCAAATGGCATTATCTGAATTTTTACTGTCCATGATGGAAACTCATTATCTTCAATTTTGTCGAATAGGTCTGCTTGGGCAGCTTGAGGATTTACTCCCGCAATTTTTGCTGCTTCATCGTTCGTTAAGGTTTTAATCCCTTGATTCGTTTTAAAATGCCATTTAATCCAAAACCTTTCTCCTTTCTCGTTCCACATAGCATATGTATGAGATCCATATCCATTCATATGCCGAAAGCTTTGTGGAATACCACGATCACTCATTAATATAAGAACTTGATGCAACGATTGCGGATTTTGTGACCAAAAATCCCATACACTATTTGGGTCATTAATTCCTCGAACTGGACATCTTTTTTGAGTGTGAACAAAGTCAGGGAACTTGATAGGGTCTCTTATAAAAAATACAGGTGTATTGTTACCAACAACATCGTAATTTCCCTCTTTTGTGAG
>JABJPQ010000017.1 GCA_018663815.1 Halobacteriovoraceae bacterium
AATATTACTAAGTTTGTTAGGAAAACAAATCTAACAGAAGTCGGTGGTTTACACCCCGATTCAAACCTTTCAGGGATTACATGGGTACCTGAACTTGATCAATATATAACAATTTGGAATGGTAATTCCAGACTCTACCTACACAACAATCAAATGGATATTCTAAAAATCATGGATACTGGAACAGGTGCTGACTCGGAAGATATTGTGCTCACAGGATTAAATGAGGATCGATCAGTTAATATTCTTTTTAGTAACGAAAGAGAATACATGTACCAAGGAAAACTTGGTCCATTAACCTCTGACCCTTCAACTTTGAAACGGCAACTACTAGATGTCCAAGGCCGCTTAACAAACACAGTGAATGGTGTCGTTTATCAAACCAATACTGCTCAAAAAATTCAATACCGAACAGGAACAGATAATTTAGGTGCTGAGGGTATAGCCTACGACCCTAGCACAAATAGTGTCTATCTCTGCCAAGAGGACCGTTATATTTATAAAAGAACATTGCCAAATTATGTAAGCAGAGAAGTTCAAAATAGTCCTTCTGATTGGGGAACACCCGTCTATGTTGGGTCAGTCATGGATAATTATAAAGGTACTTTAATGCTGACAGGGTTGAGCCACATATCTAGTTGTCTATTTAATCCTAATACAGGAAGACTATTGTTATTAAGTGATAACTCAACGGACAGAAGTTTAGGCCAAGGTGGAAGAATAATTGATTATGACCTCGAAAAAATGGAAATCGTTAATCACTTAGACATTGCACCAGGAAACTCCCTTGGTACTAATTATGAAGGTATGACAATAAATGGTAATGGTGATCTCGTTATCACAAGTGAACCATATTACTACCAGGTTTATGAATATGTAGAGTAAGTTTCTTCACTAAATACGATAAAAACAATAAACTATTCTTAAAATTACCCTAAGTTTTTAGTAACAACCTCTAACGTATCACTAGAAAGCTTATCGACAGCTTTTATTCTAAGTAGCTGATCTGTTAACAACTTTGAACGGCTCTCATCCAACTTATTTAAAAAGCCAAATCTCTTGCACATTCCAGCTGCGATCTGAGGATTAAATCCATCAACCTCTATGATCTTATCCGCATAAAATTTGTAACCAGAACCATCTTTAGCATGAAATTGAGTAAAATTCCCGGCCGCAAAGCCAGAGATGAGTGACCTAAGTAAATTGGGAACTTTTTTATCATAAATTTCGAGTTTTTCTAAATCTTGAATTTTTGCAACATTAGAATCATCACTGCGAGCTTGTAATGAAAGCCACTTTTGCATAATTAAAGTTTCATCTTTCCACTTTGTATAAAAAGCTTGAGTAGCTTTTTCACGATATGGGTTTTCATTCTTGGAAAGTGCTGCTAGAGCTCCATACTCCTCAGTCATATTTGTTGCATTTTGAAAGTGAGAATAAATAAGATCATATGCTGCCCCCGTTTTACCACTGTAAAGTAAGTTAAGTGCAACAGCTTTAAGATCTCTTTCCCCCATGGCCTTGGCACTGAGACTAAACTCACCTTTTTGCTCTAGCTCGTTAATGATACTTACCAACTGATCTTGCAAGTTCGAAGCTAATTGAAATTTCATAAAATCAATTGCCTCACCTAAATAATCAAAGTCAAATTTTTCTCTTTTATTATTTAACTCCATCACACCAGGAATACTAATAGCGTAAGCCTTAAACGCAGGATCTAATGTTTCATCAGTTAATAAAATCTTATATGCACTATAAAAAGTATCTGAGAGTTTCATCTCATTTCCACTTATTAATTGTTCTCTTAAGTTCTCTATTTCATTTTGAATAAGTTTATAGGAACTATTATAACGATTAAAATCATCCTGATCATAAGCCATCAGGGTCGATAATTCTTCTTGGGTATATGCATAGTCAATAATTACAGGAGCGGTATAGTTTTCATTAAGAGACATCACTGGAGGACTTGAGATATCGTTAAAAATAAAAACTGATTCTTTATCTTTTAATTCATATTTTCCACCATTATCAATTTTGAGTTTTTCACCATTACTTGCATATAAAGATAAATGAAACGGCATATGCAAAGCAGTGTAGTCATTATTATTAAGCTTAGTTTCTTGAGTAATTTTAAGCTTAAAAGATTTTTCAGTTTCATTATAATCAGTTTCGATTTTAAGCTTAGGAGTTCCATTTTGATCGTACCAAACTTTAAACTGGTCAAGGTCATAATCAGCAGCATCACTCATGGCCGCTACAAAATCTTCTGTTGTAACAGCTTGTCCATCATGACGTTCAAAATAAAGATCCATTCCTTTTCTAAAATTTACAGCCCCTATAAGCGTGTGAATCATTCTAATTACTTCTGATCCTTTTTCATAAATTGTGGCCGTATAAAAGTTACTAATCTCCACAAAAGATTTAGGTTTGATTGGGTGAGATAATGGTCCTTGATCCTCTGGAAACTGCCATCCCCACAAGCTTTTGACATCATCAATTCTTTTTACTGAGCGAGAAAGCATATCAGAAGAAAACTCCTGATCTCTAAAAACTGTCAATCCCTCTTTTAAAGTTAGCTGAAACCAATCTCTACATGTAACTCTATTTCCAGTCCAGTTATGAAAGTATTCATGCCCAATAACTCCCTCAATTCCTTGAAAATCGCGATCGGTCGCTGTTTCTTTTTTAGCTAAAACATAAGCAGAATTAAAAATATTTAATCCTTTATTTTCCATTGCACCCATATTAAATGAATCAACAGCAACAACCATGTAAATATCAAGGTCATATTCTAAACCAAATTTTTCTTCATCCCATTTCATCGAATTCTGTAAAGACTTCATCGCATGATCACACTTATCTTCATTACCATGATCAACATAGATCTCAAGGGCAACTGTGCGTCCAGACACGGTAGTAAAAGTATCCTTAACAACTCCCAAATCACCGGCTACCATAGCAAAGAGATAAGCTGGTTTTTTAAAAGGATCTTCCCAAACACTAAAGTGTCGCCCATCTGCAAGTTCACCATTTTCAATATTATTTCCGTTTGCAAGCAACATTGGAAAACGTTTTTTATCAGCGATAAGTTTTGTTTTAAAAGTGGCCATTACATCTGGTCGATCGAGATAATAGGTAATACGCCTAAAGCCTTCCGCTTCACACTGAGTACAATAAATATCTCCAGATTGATAAAAACCTTCACCAGAAAAATTTTTAGCCGGATCTACTATTACTTTGGTCTTTAACTCAAACTTCGTTGGAAGACCTTTAAGATATAATTTTTTTTCATCAACTTGGTATTTATCACATGAAAGTTCTACCCCATCAATCCAAATTGATTTTAACTCAAGTCCAGCACCATCAAGCTCTAAACTATTATCATTATTGGTCGTATTAAGTTCAAAACACGTCGTATTTGTAACCAGTGTTTCTTCCTCATGAATATCAACTTCTAGATTTATCGTACTTACGAGATAATTAGCTTCTTTATAATCTTTTAAAAAAATTTCTTTTGTTTGCGCAGACATGCTTGCTCCTTAGTATTTGCAGCATACTAGCAAATCGAAATCAATGAGAAAAGGGCTTAAAGACCTAAGGAGACTCCAAAAATCATGGGTGTCCACTTATCAATAAGAGGGGAAAAGATGAAAGCCAGCATAGAGAAATTTGTCAACATGAAGAAGGGAAACCAAGCCTTTTCATCTTCGGTATGAAAATACTTAATAAATTTCCATACTAACGTCACAGCAAATGGAATCACTAAAATGAAGTAAGCATAAGAAAATTCGACAAAAAATGGGTTCATGATCCCGATAAAAGCAAAGGCCCATACATAAAATGAGATATGATATTTAGTCCTCTCTGCTCCAATTACAGTTGGAAGTACAGGAAATTTCCCATCCGCATAGTCCTTAGCATAACGTATGGCCAAAGACCAAAAGTGAGGCATTTGCCATAAGAACATAACTAAAAATAAATATACACACTCTGGAGATAAGATATTGTTATTCGCGGCTGAAAACCCCATAACAATAGGAAGCGCACCTGGGATTGCACCTGGGACGGCCGCAAAAGGCCAATTCTTTTTCCAGTGCATGGTATATAAACCATTATACATAATAAGAATGCTCAAACCGATCCAAAAAGTGAGTGGGTTGGCATAATAAAGACAAGCAAGTCCCGCAACAATTAAAAAGCTGCTCAAAGAAAAAGCAAACTTGACAGACATTTTTCCCGTAACAAGAGGACGATGTTTAGTCCTATTCATAGCACTGTCTTGCTTAATTTCTTGAACTTGATTCATGGACAAGGTACCAGCAGATATACATGCAGCACCAATAAGAAGAATGATAAACGTTAAATAACTAAATTCATCTTCGACTGAAAAGCCCATGCCGTAGCCAGCAGCAACGCTGAGTACGGCATATTTAACCATTTTAACTTTAAGATAAACTTTTAGTTCTTTATACATCCCGTCTCTATCTAAAAAATAAATCAGTGTATGAAATACCAATAAATAGGGCTAAAAAG
>JABJPQ010000665.1 GCA_018663815.1 Halobacteriovoraceae bacterium
CACTTACAACCATCTCAACAACTTCTATGGCGAAAGCAAAACTTTGCACCAACCTAGATTCCTGTGTTCAACTCGTTTCTAAATTAACTAACAAAAATTATTTATCAAAAAAGAAACTTAAGGGAGAGGTTAACCTTTCATCAAATTTTAAAATAACCAAACTCAACGCCAATGACTTTATCTCTGAAACTTTATCCTTACACGGCTACACCAGAGTCCCATCGACAAGTGGAGATTGGACAATAATAAATGCCCGAGATGTTCGTTACGAACCTACGCCACAATATATTTATGGAAAGGATGTGATTCCAAAAAATCACGATCATGCCATGGCCACATTCAAGCTGATAAATCCAAAAATTTCACGAGAAATAGCCCGTAATTTTCGCCCCTTCATGTCCCGTTATGGGAGGATTATTGACCTTAAAACTCCTGGGATAATCATTATTTCTGATACAGGAAAGAACATTCACCGCTTAGGTAAACTCGTTACTCTTTTGGATAAAAAACCAACAAGAGATGAAAATAAAGAGTACGAGAAAAGCGAGGAAAGAAGAAATAAACTAAAAATGATTAAAGCCAAAAACTGCGGTGATATTAGTGATGATTTAGCAGAAATTAAAGCGCTGTTGTTAAAAAATAATTAAATAATTCTACCAACTAGGTCGTAATCCAAAACCTCTGTGATTTCGACCTGTACTATATCTCCGGCCAAAGCGTTACCATCATTAATAATAACCTTTCCATCAATATCTGGGGCTTGCCCTTGGTGTCGACCTTGCAAAAGAAGTTCGGTTTCCTCATGCACACCTTCAACTAAAACTTCAATTGTTTTACCAATATATTCTTGATTAAGTTCTCGCGCTATTTCTTTTTGTACTTCATAGAGTTTTTCAAAACGCTCTTCAATAACTTCTTGTGAAACCTTATCATTAAGCCTAATAGCAGGTGTCCCTTCTTCATCAGAGTATTTAAATACACCGAGATGATTAAATCTAGCAGCTCTTACACCTTCGATTAATAAGTCAAAATCTTCTGCGGTTTCTCCAGGAAAGCCAACAATAACCGAAGTTCTAAGAACAACTCCAGGAATTTTTTCTTTAAGCATTTTTATTTTACTGTGAATTAACTCTCCAGTTGCTTTTCTATTCATACGTTTTAAAATATTAGATGAAAAATGTTGAATCGGCATATCGAGGTACTTACAAATTTTTTTAGAGTTTGCCAGTAGATCCATAACATCTTCAGTCAGATCATCAGGGTAGAAGTAGAAAACTCTTATCCATTCGGCCATACTCTGATCCTCTAAAGACTTAAGCATATTATAGATAACGGGATTTTTATTATCTTCTCTTTTAAATTCTTTAAAATCAGAACCGTAATCAGAAAAGTCTTGTGAGATGAGGTTAAGCTCTTTTACTCCCGAATCAACCAAAGATTTTGCTTCCACCACTAAAGAATCAATTGTTCTAGAACGAAGTTTTCCTCTAAGGGTTGGAATAATGCAAAATGTGCAATTTCGATTGCAGCCTTCACTAATTTTTAACCACGCCATATATGAAGGATCGGTATTCAGTCTAGGGTCAAATTCAGTGTGAATATATTTTGGGATTTCTACAAATGATTTTTTTTCGAGTTTACCCTCTTCAAATGCTTTTAATAGTGGAACGATTTTATGATACTCGCCAGTCCCAATAAACATGTCAACTTCGGGCATTGCAGATTCAAGCTCTCCAAAGTATCTTTGGGCCATACAACCACTCATAACAAGCGCTTTACAATTTCCTTGTTCTGGATTCTTAAAATCTGCCAGCTCTAATACAGTCTCAATTGATTCGGTTTTAGCGGCCTCAACAAATGAGCAGGTATTGATAATGATCACCTCTGCCTTCTCTGGTTCAGCTGTAATAGAAAAACCATCTAGACCCAAGTGGCCAAGCATCACTTGTGAGTCGACAAGGTTCTTAGAACACCCAAGAGATGTAAAAAACAATGATTTCTCGTTAAATTTTTGAGGGACCAAATTCATAAATATTCTCCAATGATTTGGCTCAATATAAAAATACCCGGGGTGTTTGTCTATGAAAAGAACACTTAAATGCTTGAAATTATAATTTATTCATACCCAAAGCTTAAAATTAAAGCTTTGGCCGCTCAAGCATGTCGAATATACTGCAATTTAAGCTTATTACTCTAACGCGAACTCTTTAATCGTTCGACAGGATAAATTCTTATATTTATTAGTGTTTAAAAAATACTTTGTTATTCTTAAGTCCATTTGCTTGTATTTATTTTCAAAATAAACAGTTTCTTTACTCTCAGAATCTATTTGTGAAAGTCTGTCGAGGGTAAACTTGAGTTTTGGATAACGATTCCAACCAGAGCTAAATTTAAGCTTTAATGATGATTCTGAACTACTATTCAAAGTCATTACATTACTTAAATTCATATGATATTCCTTCCCCGTTTTACCCACAACTAAATTCAGTTCATTATTATCTGTCTGAGTTAATTCATAAGATCCAAGAACTTTATCAAAGCACAATAATTTTCCTAAGACATCACCCGAGACTTCTTTATGATCATACGTAGCCACATCTGAGAATCTAAAATAGTCACAAAATGAAACATCCTTAGCTTCTTTTACTCTTTTAGGGCCATTGAAAGAAATATATTCAGTAAAGTCATCAACTCCCTCTTCTCGACTACTAAACTTAAACTTATAAGACTCGTTTAAATTTCCAACCTCAAGGTAATATAAAAAAGCATAGGCAATCATTTGCTTTTTAATTTCAAATTCCTCATCGCTTATCTCTGAATAACTAAGGATGAGTTCGGCTATTAGTCGCTTGGCACTAGCTTGACTTAGAGCAGTCCAAAACATTCGTGGTTCAATTTTAGCAAAATCTTTTATATATTTATCAAGATCTTCTTTGACTAACGTAATTACTTTTTCAGATAAAAACAAATCTACTTTTTTATTAGGATTCAAAATAGATGAAATTGCATCCCCTAAGATAAAGATTGGAAAAATAGCAATTTTAAGCATACAACTTGCAAAATCACCTCGGGAGTACTTAGTCGTAATAGAATCTGCTGCATTTTTTTCTGATTTTTCAGTTTCTGTTTTTTCTGTTTCTTTTTTTTCAGTATTTTGTTCTTGTATTGGCTTTGGTGACTTATAGACAGTGGTAACATCTATTCCATTACTTGAAAAAAAGTCCAGCTGACATGATGAAAGTGTTAATAAGCATCCAATCAAAAATGGTAGTCTTTTCATACAAAACCCTCTTTATCGCTAAATATTAGACACCTGCTTAATGAAAAATCAATAGCTTTGGTGTTATATTTTATTAAGTACATATAATGAGAGCAAGATTCATGCCGCTGGCTATGTTTTTTTATACAAGGAATACTTAAATATTAGAAAGGATAAAAAGACTTACGCTCTAAAAAAAGTTAAAGCTTATTACAATCGAGTAGATCAATAATTCCAGCACTTGAACTTACAATTGCTCCTTCCTCCCCATCATACATATAAGCGATTAACTGATTATTTGGACTACATACGATATCAAACACACTATTAGCATCCGATACATTTTCACAATAGGAGTTTCTTGAAATGCTATCAGTGACATGGGCACTGTTTCGATCGAAATTGACACGAAATACTTCGCGGCTGGCTTGCCTTGTACATTCATAAGTAGTGGCCATTGAGCCAAAGGACATACAGATCAAAAAAGACATCAGCATAAATTTCATAAAACTCCCCCTCTTGGAATGCTACTAGGCTAGGTTAAGAAAAATTCTTTGTCTAAATTTTTCAAAGTATTAATGCAAAAACAGATACATAGCCAATTTAACAATACTCATCCTAGTATTAACTACACTACACGTTGCATTATGCGCTACCACGCCTTATATTCTCCAAAATATCATCAACTTAGTGAGAAATTATATGAAAAACCTACTCGTGCTTACAATATTTTTTTGCTCGCTAAGCTCGTTGGCCTTTGAGAGCTTAACTAACAAAAACATCGAGGATGCATATTATTATGGTGATATCCTTTCCTACCACACAGATTTACAACTAACCGTTAAATGTAATCTCGTAAGCTTTGATGAGGTTATTTCTGTTGAGAGTATGCTTTATCATCAAGGTAGTAATGGTTATGTTCAACTGAGAAATCGCCCCAACACCAAACTAACAATTAATAGTAATAATGAACTCTATCTAAATGAGATTTTTGTGGGAACGGTAGATGGTGACGACAATGGAAATGCACTAGGATGTAGACATAAATCCGGCATTCAAAAAATTAGAGTTTCTATTAATGACTTTAATCCTGATATTAAAATGCTCCAATTTTCGCTTGAGTACTCTAAAAAATGCCAAAAGATTAATAGCTATGGAAGCTTTAGCGGAACTAAGTTTCTTCACCTAAGTAATTACTTGGAACATAAGGGTAAGGTCATTGATATCCACCAAATATCGAGAACGACTGTTGAGTGTCAAAGCCATGAAACAATTTGGCATGGTATCTATACTTACCCAATTTCTATTCTTCCTAAAAGTGGCTGGAGCTTGTAAAGACCTCACTCTAAGTCACTGTACTTTCATATCTTTTTTAGATAATTGTCAATTCTTTAGACACCCAATAAAACAACTTCACTCCCCCTAGTTTGCCATCTCAAATCAGTCTATGCTTCATGCATACAAATTGAGACGAAATAAAAATAACTATTTCATAAACAAACACAAGGAGTTTTAAAATGAAATTACGAAACAAGACTGCGCTAGCAGCAACATTAATGGTACTAAGTTCCGCTGCATCAGCAGATTTCTTTGTTAATCTTGGATTAGGAACAATCACTCTTAATGCAAAAAAAGCACAGACTCTAGTTCACTCAAATTCAAGCATAGATTATTCTACAGTTAGAGTTGGTGACCAAACCCCTGATGGCTCTGTAACAAAAGATGGCGACACAACTGTTACAATTAATTATCAACTTGAAGACCTTCCATATTGGGAAGAAACATCCTATGTAGAGAATGAAGTTTATAACCCTAATGATCAAACAAGCGTTATCACATCGGAATCAACAGCTGAACTCATGCAAGACATTAGAAAAACAACAACAATCTCAAGAGAAGAAATGCTTGCAGCAGTTAGTGAAGATGCCCTACTCGCTATCGAAGGTGCAGTTGGGATAGACTGTCATGGTGGTGATAGATCTGGAGACATATGCCCAGGTATTGAAGCAACTTATAGAGTTGGTGTTAACTCTGGGACAGTTGAAGCTATAGCCTATGGAGTTCGAGTTGGACTAAAGTATTATCCAATCAATGATACTTCTGCCTTTGCCGATAAATTTTCGGTTAATGCAAAAATTCACTTTGAGAATGTAGAGGACTTAAGAGATGGTTTAGAATCATCTTATGCTCAGACAACATTTTCTGTTGGTGGATCATATGCTCTTTATCAAAATATCGCTTTAGGCTTAGATCTGAAAGCAAGTTCAAATGATGAAGACGGTGGAAACGCAAGTATGGCCCTTCAAGGTAACCTAACAATGGGTATTGAGCCTTAGGAAAATCTTTTGTACTAAATCTAATAATCATTTATTAGGTTTAGTACATATTATTCCCGATAAAAACAACCAACAGACTCTTTATTCCTAACCGAAGCATTTAAAACCATCTCTCCCACTTCAACCGCATTTCTAAGACCAATAAGATCATCATGCAGCTTTGCGTGTTTGTAAAAACGGTGAATCTCAGAATTTAACTCTCCAAACATTGCGCCAGCTCTAGCAAGTCTATTGCGAGATCTTTTAAGCCCAATATAATTCCACATAGTTTGTTTGAGCGTTTGAATATCTTGGGTTATCAAAGCTCTATCAACGTCTTTATGTCCCAGGCTCCAATCCTTGATTAGTTTTAAATCATAATTTTTGTCAGACTTTAGTGTTTGCATAATCTTTTCAGCAGCAATATATCCGAAAGTTAATCCTTCTAGTAATGATGTTGAGGCTAAACGATTTGCTCCATGCAAACCAGTACTAGCAACCTCGCCAACGGCATAAAGGTTCATCAAATTTGTTTCTCCGTCCATATTCGTTTTAACACCGCCACATGTATAATGTGCTGCTGGTACAACAGGTATTGGCTCTTTGGTTATATCTATTTTATGTTCTAGGCAGTATTCATAAATGGTTGGGAAGCGCTCTTTAATCCAAGCCGATTCTTTCATTGAAATATCTAAATAAACAAAGTCGTCTTGTAGTTCAATCATTTCACTTAAAATTGCACGGGAAACAACATCTCTGGGAGCAAGCTCTTCATCAAAGTGATACTTAGACATAAATCTTTCACCATTTGAATTGATTAAAATTCCCCCTTCTCCTCTTATAGTTTCCGAAACCAAAAATCTGCGGTGAAACGCACCTGAGTAAAATGATGTCGGATGAAATTGAACAAATTCCATGTTTGAAAGTATGGCTCCAGCTCTTTTGGCCATTGCATGCCCATCGCCCCTAGCTCCTGATGTATTGCTATTATGCAAATATAAAGCGCCAATTCCACCAGTTGCTAGAATAGTTTTTTTGGCCATTACTTTTTTTACATCTTCTCTTTTTTGATCAAATAGAAAAGCACCCACGACTTTATGCTCTTCATAGCGTTGTTGTAGGTTAATTCCATGGTGAGCTGGAGTTATAAGATCAATCGCTGTATGGGAAGTTAGTATCTCAACATTTTCTAAACTTTTTAGATAATTAAGCATACTTATTTGAATAGACTTTCCAGTGCAGTCATTTTTATAAATGATTCTTTTTGTTGAGTGTGCTGCTTCTTTAGTAAGAGCTAGTTGATCATCTTTTTTAGTAAAATCTGTTTGGGCTTTTTCGAGCAGAATTTCTTCTAAAATTTTTGATGACCTCTCGATTAAAACATTTATCGCTTCTTCATTCGATGTACCAGCACTTGCTTTCATGATATCTGAGCGAAATAAACTTGCTTCATCCCATAGAGGTTTGGAGTAGATAATCCCACCTTGTGCCCACATAGAGTTTGTTACTTCGGGCTCTGCCTCTCTGGTGACAAGAACAATATGCACCTTACTTTCAGCCAGTTTGATCGCGGCAGTTAAACCTGCAATTCCAGTCCCTATGACAAGTACATCACATTCTAATTGACTCACAAAGATCTCCTTTTAAATTTTAAAGACAGATCAACTTGAGGAGCATTATAAGTTAATGAGCCAGAGCTAATAGCATCAACACCATTTAAAATATAGCCTTCAATGTTTTTAAGGCTTATTCCGCCTGAAACTTCATAGGTCATATCCTCTTTTTTAATCTCTATCGCATGCTGAATTTCTGCTGGCGTAAAATTATCTAGTAAAAAATGTTTTGCTCCTGCTTGGTAGGCACTAGCGAGTTCATCTAAATCGTGAATCTCAACAACTAGTGGTTGATAAAATGTTGAGAGATCTTGAAAATATTTTATGGCCATCTCTACTCCACCAAAAAACTCCTTATGGTTATCTTTAATCATCCAAGCATCCATCTGCCCAAAACGGTGATTATAACCACCACCGACTTTCACAGCATATTTTTCAACAAAACGAAGTCCTGGAGTTGTTTTTCTGGTATCCAAAATTTTAACATGCCCAGATTTTTGAACAAATTGATTAGTATAAGTAGCGACACTACTTGCTCGTTGTAATAAATTTAAGGCAATCCTTTCACCGGTTAAGGCAATGTTAAAGGGAAGCTCAAATTTAATTTCTACAAAGTCTGATTTTTTAAACGTTTTGCCCTCATTAGGCATAAAATCTGAATATTCAATTTTCTCTTTCGCCAGATAATTAAACGTTTCAAAAAAGAAAGGCAAACCGGCCAAGACCAAATCATCTTTGAGTTTCAACACGCACTCCACTTTTTTACTTGGTAGTGAATTTAAATAGGCATAATTTTTAGAAAAATCATCCTCTGCAAAAAAAAGAGCGAAGTTTTTTTCATAGATTTTTGGAATATCAAACGCCATTAAGCTGCTCCTTGCTGCAATTAGACATATGCATATCATAAAAATATCAATAACTTAAACTTTTGCTACTTAACTCATCTCTTGCAACAGATACCTATGAAATATTTAGGACTTATCATTTTCATTCTCAGTATTTACCCTTCGCAGCAAGTAAGTATTAAGAAAAAAAACTACATTTCTGAAAATATCAATCAGAGCCAACTTGAGCCACAAAACTATGGTTTTTACAAAGCAATGCTTACGGGAAATAAATCAAAGGTTTCCAGGAAGATGATTCATAATTTACGCAAGTATGGCCTTCTTCACCTTCTAACTCCTTCCGGGCTACATCTATCAAGCCTGCTTATCTATTTTAAGTTTTCTGCTGTCATACAAGTCTTAATTCTAGGAATTCTTTTGTATTACTTAAGCATGTTTGACCAATACTTTTCCATGGAAAGAGTTATTATTTTTAGTTTATTATCAAGACTCATTCATTTTTTTACTGGAAAAGTTCAACAAAACATCGAAGTAATTTTTATAACAACAATCCTCATTAGTTTTCTAATCGGTCATTATCACAAAAGTCCACTAAGCCTCATCTATAGTTCTCTTTTTTGGGGAACCATCATTATTTACCGCAAAAATAAAATTAAAATGTTACTGATGCTAAATTTTTCATTATATTTTAGCTCTAGTCTTATCGACCAAGGAAACTCCCCCCTATCATTATTCATAAATCCTCTTTTTACATTGATTATCTCCTCATGTTTTCCTGTCTTATTTTTAAATTCAATCCTTCCTCAAACGATGCAATTTGGAGAATTAATTAACCCTATGATTAATTTCTTTTTACAGAGTTTAAATTTTGTTCATTCAGTTGATCCTTTTCCTGAATTAAAACTTCAGACAGAAATACTCCTTACCTCTTTAGTGTTTTTATTAAGACAAAAGTATCATCTTTTTATTTTTGTTCTGTGCTGTTCAGTTTATAATTTAAACCCCATACCTAATATGAATCAAAAAGATCTCATTATTAATTTAGGTCATCCATCAGAGGTTATTTTTTATCGTAATAATTGGATACACTTCATAGATCAAAAGTGTCATTTTAATGATTTCAAAATAAATTGCAAAAAAAA
>JABJPQ010000016.1 GCA_018663815.1 Halobacteriovoraceae bacterium
GTTTATTAAAGATACTGGCAATACGCGTCCCAGAAATGGGAACTTGCGACTGACATCGCGTTTAGGGTCAATCGGATGAATGATAAAGGCAAATTTTTGTATTTCATTAATAGTGTTTAATTTATTTTTTGAATGAACAACTTCAGGCTTAATTCCTAACTTATCTATCCATGCCAAGATATCATTTGAGTCTAGCTTATTCGTTGAGTGGTGAAAGGCCTGGAATGTCGCCTCTATAATAGAAAAGTTTGTCCATGTTGAGTCGATTAATTGTGGCAGGCAGATGATGATTGACTTCACACCTGCGGCAAGAAGGCGTTTTTGCATATCTTGCGAGATCGTATCTATAACAAGAACTTTATCTTTCAAGTAACTAAAGTCACCCGTAAAATTAATCATGGCCGCAGAACTAACAATAACATCAATATCTTTCATTTTTCGCATAATTGCTTTTTTAGCCGAAAAATCAGATGCATGTTGCGTTTTAATGGGAAAGTTATTCAATATTGGAGCAGCATATTTTATAAACTTATAGAGTGACTTCGCTCCCTTAATAGTCTTTGACCTATTCAGTAAAAAAAACAGATCAAAAAATACTAATTCATTATCAGAGCTAAAACACTCTATGAATTCACTTGAAAGCACTCCTGAGTAAAAACCAATTCTTTTATTTGTTAATAACTCAGGATACTCTAAAGTGGCACGTCGTAAAACCCATGGTATATATATTTTTTTAAGTAAAGTACCATCAACTAAAGGTACTTCTGTTTGAGTACTTAAGGTTTCTTTTGTCGTTCGATGATAAAAACTTTTCACTTTGGCCGGAATTTCAGAGACTGAAAGCACATCACAATGCCCATCGTACTTTGAAATTAATTCATTTAATAATTTAGTATCACAGTTGGTTGAAAATTGGGATAGACGAACTTCCTCCCCTTGGAAAGTAAAAGTTGTTTCAAGGTTTTTAGATGAGGTCGTAAATGCAATACTAACGATATGTTTCACTGCTTAACTCGAGAGAAATAAGCTTGTAATACTCTTAGTAAATATTCGGATGAATCACTCTTTTTCAAGCTATCAGAGTCTGAAATAGCATGGGTTAGTGAGAAACTTGTTTTAGAGAAACCATAATCAATAAGTTCAGGTGGAACTCCTAGGAACTTAATCAATTGTCTCAAAATAAAAATATTCGGGGTCCTCAAAATCTTTGCATATACTGAACAAGATTTAAGAGCAACTTCAATAAACTCCTCTAAGGTAGGTACATGAGTTGATATAACATGATACGTTTTATCCTCAGTGTTTTTTTTGTTGATTATATCAACAATAAATTTTGCAGCATGATCAACTGGGATAATAGGAAAAGAAACATCTTTTCCCAGTGGGATTGGCAGAAAACCTAACACTTTTATAGAGCGAACTTTTGCAATGAGCTCTAATAAGTAATAGGGGCCATTGACATGATCAATCTTACCGGTCTGTGAATCACCAATGATTATTCCAGGACGATAGATGATCTTATTTACTGTCTCAATGTTTGTATTTCGAAATAATTTTTCTGCATCATATTTTGTTCGTGCGTAATTATTGGAAAATATTTGGTCTTTATAGAGATCAGTTTCTAAAAACTCACCTTCATAATCGCCAGCAACAGCAATAGTACTGATATAATGAAGTTCCTTTAGTTTCTTACATGTTGAGCTGAAGTGAAGAACATTTTGAGTCCCTACGACATTGGCTAAAAATGAAGTCTTATAATCTGCACAAAGATCATAAAAAGCTGCACAATGAACAATGATATCAATATCATCAATCATTTTTTTTGCGATTTTATCATCATCAATAAGATCCAGGTTTTCTAAATCACCAAGAATGATTGTAATGTTCAGGTCTTCAAATTTCTTCATGGCTTTTTTATGGCTTTGCTTTCTTACAAGAATATAAACTTCATGACCTTGCTCAACGAGATTATGAACAAGATAGTTACCTAAAAAACCAGTACCTCCAGTAAGCAGAATTTTTTTCATATTAATTCCATATTATCAGCGGCCAAAAAATCGAGTGAACATTTACTCGAAATATTATTTGAAAAAACCTGTAAGCTCGATGGGGCTAACTTGATATCCCACGAATGATTTTCTCCAAAGACTTCTCCATCTCCAAAAAACATTAATGGTTTACCATCGACACTCTCAATTTTTGCACTCGATGTTTCAAAAGTTATAAAATGGGGATCATTATTAGGTGGAAGCCCTCTGGCCACTTGATAAATACACTTTGCCGCAGAAGCAAGACCTTTATGAGTAAGTATTGTGATGTTAAATAAACCATCATCATTAAGAGTTTCCGGTGCAACTTTAAATGTTCCGCCAATAGTCGATTGATTATTAATAAGTAAACCTAGAGCAGAGTAATATTTGGTTGCTCCATTCGTCGTGATTTTCAATTCATAGCGCTTCTTGGGATGTAACAAAAGCTCTTTTACCATAAATGTTGTATAGATTTTTTTCCCTGATAATTGCATGATCTTTTTAAACATTGGTATTTTAGCTCGAGTGGAATTAATACTATCTGCCACATTCGCTCCGAATCCGATTCCACCATTCGTGGCCATATACCTACCATTAACAGAAATTAAATCCATTGCTTTTATACTTCCGGAACGAACTGCATTTGCAATTTTTTTAATGCTCGCTTTATTACCTAGCTCACTTGCAAGATCATTTGCCGTTCCCCCTGGTATGACTAATAACTCTGATTGGGTTCCGGCCATTTGTTGAATAATGGTATTTACTGTACCATCACCACCCACTGAAATAATGACATCTTTTTTATCAGCGAGATCTTTTTTTAGTTTTTGATTTAGTTCTTCTAGAGTATCTTGATAATTAAATGATAAGTCTGAGCGAAACAAACTTGAACGAATCTCATCCTCCCAAGATCGCCCGAGGGAGTTACCAGCTATTTTATTAAAATAAACACTAATTTCATGCATTTTAGGTCCTTGTCATAAAAAGCTATAACGCGACGAATATAAGCTATTTAAAACATATAGCCACTGTTCTTGTAGTAATTACAGACTAGTGTCGTGTAAAACTAGTCCAAGTACCTATAATAAGCTCAAAGGAAATTAAATAAAATATATAACACAAAGAAGGTGCCCTAGCAGTAAAACAGCAGAGGTTACCCCCTCAACCATTTTGGAGTTTTTAGCTGTTGGCTTGTAAGCAAAAACGCTTGAGATGATAATAGTTAAAAAGAGAAGCAATATGAAAATCATCCCACTATAGCTCATAAAAAACTGAGTACTAAAAAAAGCACCTGCAACCATGCCATAAATAAGAGTGGCTAGGTTAATGACGACAACAGTTTTCTTAATCCCCCATACTTTTGTATAGGAGTCTGCCGTCTGTTGCTCTCTTTCGGGATTCCATGTTTTTCTGCCTATTTCAAAAATAAATGATGGAAGTGAAATCAATAAAATTGCTGCTGCCGACTTAAGACTCAATAATTGGTCCATGTTTAAATCTGTGCTTAAGGAAAAGCAATATAATGCAATAATAGGAAGAATTAATTGATGGCTAACAAGATACAATGCCATAGATTTATTAAGAATCTTTTCAATGAAAAATTCTTTAAACATTAAAAAAGAGTAGATAAAAACCATAAACCATAGGATCAGAGATTCTGCTCCAATAAACAAATTTAAAACAAA
>JABJPQ010000015.1 GCA_018663815.1 Halobacteriovoraceae bacterium
GCTCCTTCCATCCACTTTAAAAACTTGGGAAAGCTGTCTGGAACAACCACACTTACGTCAAACCCTTTTTTTACTAGGTACCCAAACAATGCTAATGAAGATCCTATTGCATCACCATCTGGAGATTGATGTGTTGTTATTACAATTTTCTTACTTTTCTTTAATATCTCTTCTATATTCATTTCCCAAAAATAAAAAAGCCCTACTCATTATGAGCAGGGCTTTAAATAAAGTTATCAAATTTTATCTATTAAATCCAATTGTTGGTCCTGGTTGGTGCTCAATCAACAAACCGACACAAGCATAGGTTTCTGCCTCAAGCCCTTGACTTTCATCTCCTCCTTCAGGTAAAGGTATATAAACTTTAATAGTTAATTTTCTTGTTTTATCAGAAATAAAGACAAATTCCTGAGCATCTTCATCCTTTTTGTTGTCGTAACGTACAACATCTTGTTTTTTGTAACGCCTTCTTTTAATTGTTTTAATTGTCGCTACCTCCTCATAGATAATATCACCAAAATCGTCATACATATCATCGCCATTCTCATCAAGCTTTGCTACTTCTTCTACGTTAGAAACTTTTTTTTCATCCCAATATGGCTTTGTAATCTTTTCGACAATTTTGAATTCAAATTTTCCATCCAATTCATCGTGAGTTGGCGAGCAAAGAGACATTCTGTACTCCATGTTTTTATAAACAATAACAGTAATTTCTGCCGTATCTCCTTGCACAAAGGCTCCACTTAGAGACTGCCCATTGCGTAAAAATCCCTCTCGCTTAGCATGGTCACAGTACTTAACAATATTTCTACAGTTTTGACTAAACAAAGCACTAGGTGCTATAACTAAAGCAACTAATAACAGGTTTGTAAATAATCTTTTCATAACTTAAATTTTATCTTTTAAAGCTCCCCTTCAATTATCTCGTTTCTTAATTCAGAAACTAATTCTTTCAATTTCTCATATTGTTCAGCCGAAACCATAATTGTAGAGCCTCCTGAAAGAACATATACATCACCTTCTTGTGAGGTTGAAACATCATCACCTTCTTCCTCTTCAAAACTCCAAAATAGTTCTTCAATATCCGCTAACTCTTCCATTACTTCAGTAACATTTGAATCGTCTTGGTATTTCATCATAAATCCCATTAAATTCCCAACCGTAAGTTTTTGTTCTCCGATTCGAGCTACTAAATTGCTACCTTCTTCATACTCTCCTAAGTTGGTCATTATATATAAACTTTCAATCCAGCCTCCAAGCACAATTAATGCCAAAGTCGAACCTCGTTCATTCTCTTCCAAATAAGAATACGCTTCAAAATAAGTATCATTTGAAAGAAACAATAACGAGTCAGAGTCATCATTTTCAAGATTGAATTCAACTTTTTCGTAAATCGCTGCATCCAAAGCATTAGAGATTCCAAGCTCATCACTTAAAACTTTAATTGCACCAAAATAACTCAGAATTGAAGCATTTTCATTAAAGCTACTAGCAAAAGCTAAATCAGCAAAATAGATACCAAAATTAAGAGCTTGAATTTTTTTAGAAGTATACTTTTCTCTGTTATCAGGTGAATTTAATATCGATCCATCATATAAAACACCTGATTCTTTTATTACTGCAAACAACTCATTTGGAGTTGGAACTGAATAAGCCATGTCCGGATCTAATTCTATCACATCCAATAAAGTCGTATCCTCAACAACCACATTCTCTTCTATAACAACTTTTTCCTGTTCTGGACTAACCTCTTCCCCGCAACTTGAAAAACCAATTACCAAGCCAACGAGGGCTATTACATTCCACTTAAGCATATTTTTTTTCATTTCTTGATTTTTGAATATTCCTATTTAGCAAAAATAGAAATATTTTAATAATAGTAAGGCTTTTTTACTATTCTCTTAAATAAAATATGTTCGAAATGAGATTATTATCTTTAATTATAGATAAATATAGGGAAAATGTATAATTCAGCTTTGATCTACAAGGTTTGACTTTGACAACTCAGGAAAAACAAGTATCCAATAATTTGGGGAAATTTAAGAAAAAAGTGGCATCTCCACAAACCAACAAAATACAAAGTACTTTGCTTTTCAAAGTTGTCTCGTAAATAAAAAAATTATTGTCTTTTCAGTATCTTTTCTAATCCATCAATATGATTAGCAAAGGCTTTTCTTCCCATTTTAGTCGCTTTATACGACGTTTGAGGTTTCTTCCCAACAAACTGTTTTTTTATCTCTACATAATTAATTCTCTCTAATGATGAGACATGACTTGCCAAATTACCGTCTGTTAGGCCGAGGTTTTCTTTTATATCTTTATAACTAACCCAATCATTCACAACAAGAATAGACATAAGACCTAATCTTACACGACTA
>JABJPQ010000493.1 GCA_018663815.1 Halobacteriovoraceae bacterium
AAAAATAATTTTTTACCAAAAACAGTTGCGGCACCCCATCCAAACACAGAGATAAAAACGAGAATGTACCCTTGTAGTGCACCTGGATGTAATAACAATTCGGAGATATTTTTCTCACTCGTATAGAGATTTAAAATATCTTCATAACTAATAAGCAAAGCTCCCGCTAAACAAACAAGGGCCCAAAGTATAAAAACTCTTTGAACTTTTTCTTTTAAAACAATCCTGGCTAAAGAAATTGCAATGACAGGTTGAAATTTTTGTAAAAGTATAACAAGTGAGGGATTTAAAAAATAAAATGCCCTCGTAAATGCAAGTGTGGCTAAGGCTGATCCAACTCCCCCAATCATGAAAAAGTAAAAAAGATGCGAAAGCTTTGAGTCCCAAATTTTTGGTAATGATTTAAAAAAAACGACGAGAAAAATAACTGAGAGAATAAGGTGTTCATAAAAGACAATCGCAAAAGCATCAACGCCCCCATTAACAAGAGGATATCTAACCAATGAGTCCAGTGCCCAAAAAGCACAAGCCGCTAGAACAAGAAAAAAACCTGTCAATTGATCCCCGCTTGAGCTACAAAATCGGCAAATACTTCATTGGCCCGAGCCGCTGCTAATTGCTTTTTTATTCTTTTTCTTTTTTTATCTTTTCTTTGTTCTTTATTTAACTTTATGGTTGGCAGTAAACCAAAGTTTATATTCGACGGAGCTGGTTTTTCACTCGTCATGATATAGTTGATCAAAGCACCCATCGCTGTTTCAACTGGCCATTTTTTAAATTCTTGATCCTTAATTTTTTTTAATAAATTAACCGCAACATAAAGCCCACTACTAGCGCTTTCAGAATATCCCTCGACACCTGTAATCTGTCCTGCAAAGTAGAGGTTTGGATATTTTTGAGTACTCATATCCCAGTTTAAAAGCTTACGTGCATTTAAAAATGAATTCCGATGAACAGAACCTAGATGGATAAACTCAGCATTTGCAAAGCCAGGAATCATAGAAAAAATTCTTTTTTGATCTGGGTATTTCAAACGCGTTTGAAATCCGACTAAGTTAAACGCCGAACCTAATAAGTTTTCTTTCCTAAGCTGAACAACAGCAAAGGGTCTTTTTTGCTCAGCAAGTCCAAGCCCTATTGGCTTCATACAAGAAAAACGCGCTGTATCCCTACCTCTTTCGGCCATAAGATCAATCGGTAAACACGCTTCAAAAAACTTATATTCTTCAAAGTCTTTGGGTTCAACTTTTGGTGCCGCAACCATGGCATCAATAAATTCATAATATTGCTCTTCATTCATGGCCGCATTTAAATAATCCGCTGACTCATCAATTTCTTTATGCCGATCTTTGAAGTACAACTTGGAGTAATCCAGAGATTCTGCATCAACAACTGGAGCGATGGCATCATAAAAGTAAAAATCATCTTGGCTTAACTCTGTTTGAATCCAGGAAGAAATTTTATCTGTCGTCAGTGGTCCGGTTGCTATAATCGTATAATCACATTCATATTCTTTTGCATGCTCCAAAGGGTCGCTCCCCTCCTTTTGCACAACTGTGATGTTTTCATGTTCAGAAATTTTCGATGTTATAAGATTTGAAAAGTCTTCTCGGTTAACGGCTAAAGCATCCCCGGCTGGGACAGAAGCTTCGTAGGCACATGAAACAACCAATGAATTAAAGTGTTGCATTTCTGTCTTTAACAAACCATGAGCTGAGCTAGGATCTTTAGACTTTAAAGAATTTGTACAAACAAGCTCTGCAAATCCATCCAGTTTTTGAGACGGATTTTTTTGCAACATTTTGTTTTCTAACAAAACGACTTCAATTCCATTTTGAGCTAAAAAATAGCTGGCATCAACACCGGCCAGACCTGCTCCAATTACTAACACTCTATTTTTCTTCATGCCATCAAACCTATTCTCATGTATACTTTAAAAACAGGCTCAATATGCCTGCCAAGCTGCTAAGTGTCAACGAGAAAGGGATTGATTCAGATGAAAATTACTCTGCACCAAACACATCAAACGATTGCAGATTTTAATGAAATTTTTTCATATATTGAAACTCACTTCTCTGACGAAAATCCAGGCTTACACCTATTTCCTGAACTCTTTTTGTGCGGCTATCCACTACAAGACTTATGCTTACAAAAATCATTTATTACCGCTTACCATAATTTTTTAGAACGAATCTCAAGTTGGCTAACCGCACATATAAAACAAGAAAGTACTTGTCTTTTAATGGGTGGACTTGAATATGATCTCTCCAAAGATGGAATTCCGATCAAAATAAAAAATGTCATTTATCAATTTGGAGATAATAAATCATTCATACCTGTTTATACCAAAAGACTGTTACCAAACTACGATATTTTTGATGAAAAAAAATACTTTACTGCTGGGGATGGGGCTAAAATATTAACTCTATTTGGAAGACAATTTGGTGTTTTAATTTGCGAAGATATGTGGCCCTCAAGTTTTCACGAGCTTGACCCAGTAAATGACCTAGAAAAAATTGTTAAAGCACAAAATCTCTCGCTGAATGGAATAATAAATTTATCGGCGAGTCCATTTATTATCGACAAGTTTGCTAAGCGAATGGATCGTGCCAAGCAAATCTCTCACCAATTCAGATGCCCATTTTATTATATTAATAAAGTTGGCGGCGAAGATGAGATCCTCTTTGATGGTCAAAGCTTTAGTGTTAATGGTGACCAAGTGATAGATACCGCAAAGCGTTTTCTCCCCCAAGTTATCAAGTCCACCCTGATTGATAACAAAGACTATAACAAAAAACACTCTCCCAGCAAAAATCTAACATGGGAGGAACTCTTTGTATCAAGGCTTGATACAACAAGTACACCTGCGTGCCTATTTCACTGGTCAGACGAGACGACACAAGAAGTTTTAGAAGCACTTTGTTTTGGATTTCAGGAATATGCAACCAAAAGTGGCTTTAGTAAGTTTACGATTGCTCTTTCAGGTGGGATGGACTCAGCACTAGTCTTAACCTTGATATCTCTGTGTCTTAAAAAAGGACAAACCCTAGAGGCGATTTATATGCCTAGCATCTATTCAAGCCCTCTGAGTTACGACTTATCTTTGCAGTTATGTCAAAAACTAAATATCCCATTTAAATCCCTCCCTATTAAATTTATGCACTCAACAGGAAAAAATCTCTTTACCCAGACTTTTTCTGACCCATTTGATGGCATAACTGATGAAAACATTCAGTCAAGACTACGGGGATTGTTATTATATGCTCGCTCAAACCAAGTCGGTTCAATGGTGGTAAATACCTCTAATAAGTCAGAGCTTGCTGTTGGATACTCAACTCAATACGGTGACAGTGTTGGGGCTATCAGTCTTTTAGGTGATTTGTTTAAGTCTGAAGTCTACCACCTAGCTAAATACATTAATGCAAAATATGATCAGTTGATTCCTGAACAAATTATAACCAGAGAACCTACAGCTGAGCTAAGACCAGACCAAATAGATGCCCATAGTTTGCCACCGTACGATAGACTTGACGCTATCTTGGAAGGAATTTTGAACTATCGTTATTCATTTGAAGATCTTACCAAACTTGGTTTTTCACCCGAAGAGGTAGAGCTCACTTTTAATCTTTATCGAAAAACAGAGTATAAACGCTATCAATTTTGCCCCATTATAAAAATTAGCTCGAAAAGCTTTGGTTTTGGGTATAGAATCCCGTTGAGTAAGCATTCTCAATTTTATTTAACAAAAAATTAATAAGGAGATACAAAATGAGCATGAACAAAAAACAAATTCTAGATTCTTGGAAGAAACTTCAAAAAGACGTTAATCAGTTTGTTAAAGACAAAAACATCACTGAGTTACAAAGTAGCGTTAAAAAATTAGTAGCAAGTGCCCAAAAAGACCTATCTAATCTTGTTGATAAAGATGTGACAAAAGTTAAGTCTAAAATCAAAAGAGAAGCTAAAGATCTTGAGAAAAAAATTGAA
>JABJPQ010000014.1 GCA_018663815.1 Halobacteriovoraceae bacterium
GGCCTGTCCTTCACGGCCAAAAAACCTGGTATTTAGAGAATGCAATTAAAAGTTTTCAAACAACTTGGTATGATCCACGTCCTAGTAGATTGAACATGAGGGCTTATACTGACATGCTTAGTAAGCAAGATATTAAGGATGTTGCTGCTTTTTTAAATGAGCAAAAATTGTGTGAATAAAAAGCTGAAAAGGTGCAGAGCCTCGTTATGGACACCTCTTTTGAACAAAGCCAGGTTTGGGTGGAGGTGGTGATTGTCTTCTAGCCCCCTCCAACTCAATACTGCGTCACTTCACGTTGCGAGTTAGTATGTTAGTACAAATCATTGATATAAAGTTCACTAGCTGACACTTTGAAATTACATGTTTTTTCTGCAAGGATATTCTGATAATCTACCGTTACATATTACAGGAGGTGATTATGGAAAGTTACAAAGTAAAAGAAGCTGTAAAGTTTCTATTGAAGAAAAATTCAAAATCTTATCAAGAGTTATCGGAGGAGCTTGATGTTTCTCTATCCACAGTCAAGAGAATGTTATCTGGTGATACTTTTTCTCTGGATAAGCTTGGTAGCATACTCAGTTGGTTAAAAGTCGATTTTGCTGATCTGCAAATGATTATTGATACGTTCTCTGATAACAAGGAGGAGATGTTTACAGTGGAACAAGAAGACTTCCTCTCTTCAGATATTCGATATTATAATTATATGAGTAAGATTATTAGTGGCATGACTCCAGATGAAATTAAGGGGAAGTACAACTTATCCGACTCAAGAAACCAAACATTCCTTATCGAACTTGAAAAAAATGGACTAATTTATGTTACTCCGAGTGGGCAGGTTAATTCTAAGTATAAAACGACTTGGTCAGCACGTGGTCCAATAAAAAAAACTTTAATTAAAAAAGTTAATAAGAGAATGAATGAACATTTTTTAAATAAACAATTGAGTGGGAAGTTTGGTGAGTCTACTTCATTTAAGCTCGGGTACAATATTATTCATATGCCTAAAAGTACTTATCAACATTTTGTAGAAGATTTAGAAAAAATTCGGAAGAAATATATTGCTCATTCAAATATGGAAAGAAAAGCCGCAATGGACGGAGAAATTGGAACTTGTTATTTGAGTATGAGTTATGACTTTTTAGACTCTGGCATTAAGCCTGATTCATTCAGTAGTACTTCTTTTGATCTCTATGAAGAAATCTCATAAGTTATAATCATTAATGGGGGCAAGTGCCCCTGTTTATAATCAAACAAAAATAGTTTCTGCGTATTACTTTGTAGTCCTTCGACAAATTCTATCAACAAAATAAATATGTCACAATGCTGCAAAGTTAATTTTAAGGAAAGTTGAAGATGGTTAAGGCAATTTTAGAGAGCCTCTAGGATAAGCATGAAGGAGAGGTGTCTGAGAGGTCCAAGGAAACAGTTTATAAAATGATACAACCTCTATACAGAACCTAACACAAGTCATTCTAATATGTGATTTTGTCTCTTCGTCGTTTCCACCATTTTTGGTATGTTTTTTTTGTAACAACCAAGGGGGAAACATGCATTCATTAATCTTAATTATCGGAGTATTTTGTCTTAACGTATACGCTCAAAATAATTCGTCAATTCCAAAAATTGTAGAGACTCATTGCATGAGTTGCCATTCAAACTATACTATTATTGATTCTCCTCTCATGGCCGGGCAGAAAAAGGATTTCATTGCATTTGAATTATTCAACTTTAGGGATAAACTTCGAGTTCATGAAATTATGAACCAGGTAATGGAAGGCTATACTGATCGAGAAGTTAAAGAAATGGCAGTTTATATTTCAAAACTCTCTCTCTGTGAAGCTCAAGCTCAAGTCGATGAGCACCCCAATGCTAATGTAGAGAAAGGTAAGGAAATCTTTCAGGGAAGTTGTTTTGCGTGCCATCAAAAAGACACTTTTGGAATCGGACCTGTCCTACACGGTCAAAAGACTTGGTATATTGAATATGCGATTAAAAGCTTTCAAAGTTCTTGGCATAAACCACGGCCGAGTAGACTTAATATGAAAAATCATACTGATATGCTTAGTGAGCAAGATATCAAAGATGTTGCTGCTTATTTAAATGAGCAAAAACTATGTGAAATATCACCTTTATATTACTAATTTGAAATAAAAGGGTGTCAGGAAAATATCTACTGGCGCCTTTTTATCATTTATTTAATGGCCATAAATAAGTACTGACCACCCTCATCATCACGACTTATTGTGTCGTATTCAATCTTTGTTTTTTTAGCTAAAATCCTAGAATGAAAATAATAGATTCAGTAGAAGATGTAGAATTTAAAGCTTTCCCAGGAGGAGATCTTTTCAGTGTATTAGTCGGAAGACATGAGTCTACGGGTTCAAGTAAGCACCATACTGTGGCCATTGTGAATTTGCCTGAAGGAGTAGAGTCAGATGAGCATTTTCACAAGGAAAGAGAAGAATCTTATTTTATAATTACTGGAAGTGGCAGTGCCGTTATTGATGGAAAAGTATTTCCAGTTCAGAGGGGAAGCTTGGTGTACACTAAACCAAATGAAAAACATAAGTTTGTTAATGAAGGAAAAGAAGAATTTAAATATTTAATCATTACCTCGCCAGTATGGATTCCAGAGGATTCACATTCGTATTAAATTATTATTAATATAGTTTTGTAAATAAATGGATGAAGAATAAGTTATGAAGTTTATACTAGTAGTCTTGTTTTTACTTCTACATGGGTGTGCTTCAAGCCTAGTTTCGTATAAGAACAGGTGGTGAAAAGCCCCATTTCTATCCTACGTACAAAATAAGCTTTTTAATTTCTCAATAAGCAATCTGAAAATATTGTTAAACTGGTTTATTATTCAACTTTGACTAAAATGTCTATGTTCTTGGCTGGGCACTCTTGTAAACTATTGAAAGCTTAGGTTGCTGTCTAAAAGTTAACACCTTTTTGTCAGTTTTACATCGACTATGTTTTCAAACTTATTCATCCTGTACACTAA
>JABJPQ010000013.1 GCA_018663815.1 Halobacteriovoraceae bacterium
AATTATGAGAAGATTAGTGGCCGTCTCAAAAACGGTCATGTTAGAGCCAATTTCACCAACTCCACCAAAGGGATAAATTTTTAAATTACTCACCTAATAGTTCTCTTATACGTGCAGATAGTATTTCGGCTGCAACGTCTGTTTCTTCACCAACTGTAAAGTCAGCAAATTGTTTTTGTGGATCCAGATATTTTTGATACATCGGTCGCACGGTTTGATAATACTGTTCAATGACAGACTCTAGCGAACGTCCTCTTTCTTTAACGTCTCTATGCAGTCTTCTTGTAAATCGTATGTCAGAATCAACGTGAAGAAAACATTTGATATCTAAAAGTTCCCTGATTTCTTTATCAAATAAAGTGAAAATACCTTCAAAAAGAATGATTTTTTTGGGAGCAAGATCTGTTGGTTCAATTTGTCTTGAACTACTACTAAAATCGTAGTTAGGGACTTGAATATTTTTACCCTGCTTTAGGTCTTGAATATGCTGATTAAGCAAGCTCCAGTCAAAAGCATGAGGATGATCAAAGTTGGGCTTACCACTCGTGCATTTTAAATTTTCGGGTAAAGTGTGAAGGTAGTATGAATCCATAGAAATTAAGCTCGATTGCTCTTTACCTATATGCTTTTGAACTTTTTTTGCAAAAGTTGTTTTTCCTGAACCAGACCCACCAGCTATTCCAATAATAAACACACAAACCCCTGTAATTATACACACATAGGTCATATCATAAATGAATAATCATTGTCATAAAAAAGGAAAAATTTATATTAGCGCTACCCATTAAGAGTGATATTAGTTATATCGATACAATGGATCACTATTATTACTTAGAAGCAATTATTCCAACTGAAACAGCATCTACACTTGAGCTGAGTGCTCATACTAGCTTTGGTTGTACGGGAATTGAAGAGTTCTCAATTGAAGAAAAAAAAGTTGATGAGATATTAGGAGAAAGATCTTACTCTGGGGGAGATGTTCCTGAATCAGTGATTGATGAAGTGGAGTTTACACTCCAAAGTGAGATGGGTAATAAAAAATTTTACTTTAACAATTTTGAGCAGGTCAGTGCATTTCAGTTAGAGCTCAAACAGAATTACAACCTAGAGTCAAAGATAATCAAGGAAGAAGTAAAAGATTGGAATGAAGAATGGAAAAAGACCTATGAACCGATTTGGGTTGGGGAAAAGCTTGAAGTTATCCCACAATGGTATGAGAACTATTCTTCTCAAGCTGAGCATAAACTATTTATTTATCCTGGTATGGGCTTTGGAACTGGCAGCCATGAAACTACCTTTTTGTGCCTAAAACTTTTTTTAGATATTTTAGGTGATTTACCCTACCAAAAATCATGTCTAGACTTTGGTTGTGGCTCAGGAATTTTAGGAATTGCTTTCAGTTTAATTTACGAGGATATATCGCCGGTTCATTATTATGATATTGATCAAGTCGCTTTGAAAAATACACTACAAAATATGGAGATTAATAAACGAGAGCAAAAATATGCAAAGTTGCTTTTACCAAATCAAAGAGATGAAATAAACCGAAAGTACTCGCTTGTGTTTGCAAATATTTTACAAAATGTTTTATTGGCAGAAGCAAAGTATCTTGCAAACTGTGTTGAGGTTGGTGGATATTTGATATTGTCAGGATTATTAAAGGGGCAAGAACAAGAAGTGATTGCAAATATGACTATGGAAAATAAGAATCTTCTTTTTGTGAAAACTGTAACAAAAAATGATTGGGTCGCAGTATTAATGGCCTGTACGTGAGAGCAGTATTCCTTGATTTAAAAATTTCGTCTAAGAGTATCCGGCTTGATGGTGAGCAAGCAAATCATCTCATCAAAGTTGTACGGATCAAAGAAGGTGAAGAAGTTTTAGGATTTACTGGAAAAGGAAAAATTCTAGTTTTAAGAGTTAGTCATATTCTTAAGAAACATCTTGAATTTGATATTAAAGAGGAAAGGTTTGAAAAAAGGAAAATAGACTTCGACGTTCTTGTTTGTAAAGTTAAGAAAGAAGCAATGAACTTAACTTTTAAGGAATGTTGTGAGTTAGGTGTTAATAAAATAATAGTAGCGAGTAGTGAGTACTCACAAAGCTATCCATTGAACTTATCTAAAGTACAAAAAATTTTGAAATCTGGAATTGAACAAGCAAACAATCCTTATTTGCCACAGCTAGAAGAAAGAAGTTTGAAAGAACTCAATTTTGAAGAATATGATTCGGTAATTTATTTTTCATCTCAAACGAATTCAAATAAGATTATTCACGCTAACCCTGGAAAAACTCTTATCGTTTTTGGGCCAGAGGGAGGCCTAAGTGAAAAAGAAGAATTAGGATTAAGAAAATTGACCAATAGTTCAGTTCTAAAACTGGAAACAAATATTATGCGAACACCAACTGCAGTTGCATGTGGTGTTGGCTATTATTTAGGCGCATCAAGTTAAAAGTATTGCTGCATTAAAATTTTTGTGAGAGCCTAATAAAATAGGGGTTTATTATGGATAATTTTGATCAAGAAGTTGATGATTTATTAGAAAATTTTGAATTAAAACCTATTACAAAAGGTCTTGGTTTTCATCACTCTTTACAAGAGAAAAAAGATATAACGACAAATTTAAAACAACAGTCTACAGCGTTACAAAATGAGCTTGAAACGCGTATCGGTCAACTTGATACTGAGCAACCAGAAAACAAAGCAATAAATATGGGCGAACTTGCACCTTTTTATACTAGTGCGGAGACGACTTCAGTTATAAAGCCGATCGAAGTTGCACTGACTAAGAAAAAAGAGTTACTCGTTGAGGCGAACTCTTTTAAACGAGCAATTGCTTGGTTGATCGATTTCACACTAATTACTGTTTTGATGGCCATCGCTTTGGTAAGTATTTTGTTTCTTGCAGATTATCCACTCAATTTTATACATGCTGTGATGGTTAATGATGTCAT
>JABJPQ010000012.1 GCA_018663815.1 Halobacteriovoraceae bacterium
CATGATGAGGATTGCCTTAGAGTGTGGAACTCAAGCCTAATTATTTCAGAAACAAACTTCTCCCAATTGCGACAGTCCATCCCTGAAATTCCAACCCTCGCTGAAGTTGTTAACTTGTACGGAAAAAAAATTCATTTATTTATAGAGCTAAAAGAAGAACACTTTCCTGAGGTTGAAAAACAAAAACAAATACTAAAAGATTCTTTAAGTTCGTTAGATCCAATTGAGGATTTTCATATCATTGCAGTTAAACCATCACCGTTGCAGGTTTTCAATCTGTTTGATCCAGCTTGCTATCTCGCTGTAGCAATCTCAAATCCTTTTGAAATGAGTCATCTTGCATTGACGCATAATTATGGAGGGCTACTTGGCCATTATGTTTTATGTGATGATGCTATCCTTGCAAAACACCATGCTGTCAAACAAAAGGTTGGAACAGGTTATTGTCGAACGGCAAACTGTTTAAAACGAGAAGTTCAGCGGGATGTTGATTGGATTATGACGAACCACCCTTGGATTCTGTTAAACTTTATTGAATCTTTTGATTAAGATTTTCAATAAATTTTTTCAATTCTAGTTTGTCTTCTTTATTGTTATAACTAAATTCAATACCATAACCAAAGTAATCTTTGTGTGCGGTTTCTTGAGTTCTTCTTACTATTGCTTCGATATGTTTAACTTCTCCATTAATCGTAATCTCTATTTGCATTTTATGGCCAATGGGTAGGTTTTGTTTACTTGTAAAGTAAGCTCCCGTTGATGAGATATTGGTTATAGTTGTATCAATTCTCTCTCGACCTGATTTAATGAGAGTTTGTAAGTTTGTGTGGTACCTTGAGGTATTTCTCCAAAGCCTTCTGGTTTGACTCCAAAATGGTCTTCTGTTTTCTGGAACGAGAAAGTAAATAATTAAAGCAATATTAAAAAATAAGAGGAGCGTTGTTGATACGTGGGGTGTTTCGGCAACATATGGCCAGGTAAACTTCTCATAAGTAAAGTATGTATACAAGGTATAGATTTGTAAGCCTACAAAGAAGAAAAAGCTCCATACCTTGATACTAATGAGTGCATAACCAGCAAGTGGAAATAAAGCCCAAAATTCAAAGTTTGCAACAAAACCTTCGATACTCATAATTGTTCTTGCTAGTATCTCCCATTCAAAACCTGTTTGAAATTTAAGGTATAGTATTTTAATAATAGGTTCGAATATAAGAGTTGCAGCAAGTACGTAAAGGGTGAGTGGCTTTTCATGTGTACTTACTTGCATAAGTCTTTTTGAGACTTTTGTTGTTTGATTTACTTTTTCTAATAGTAAATTAATAGTGTCTTTAAACATCGTATTAATAATGCCCTTAGGTAGTAAGGATATAAAAGTATCATCCAGATCGTTACGTAGCTTAGCTAATTGATTTGCGTTGGAACAAACAATTAAGCAAGGTGTTTGCACGTGATTGATGAGACTAAAGAATCGTTCTAGCGTTTGAGCTTCCACATCATCAAAATCAATAATGATGAGATCAGCACAATTGGAGTGGGATAGAAAATCAATCCCTTCTTCAAGGCTATCTTTACTTATAACATTATAATCAAAATGGTCAGAAAGCTGGTTGGACATATTAATTTTAATAAATTCTTCATGGCCAATGACAAGAGCAACTTGTTTAAAATGATTTGTAAGTGTCTGGTCTTCATTTGCGCTATTATCGTTAGCTGTGGCCATAAATTACTCCTAATAAGGTCTTGTCTCATTATCGGTTAGTTACTTCTATCTTTTAAGGACTTATTAAAGGATATCATGTTTAACTTTACCTTACAGTGCTACTAAGGTTTCAATAGCTTAAGATATTCGTGAGGAGTAACTTTTTGTAAAGAGACACTAAATTACGGCAATTCAAATAGATTAAGTGGCTGAAATTGTGTCGTTCTACTTTTGTTCTTCATGGGCCATTAGAATTCGTTTAATGATATCTTCACCTGATAGGTTTCTAAGGAGATCAGCATCAACACGGTCTTCAATAACTTCACTAAGATAATTGTCGGAGTCTTCTGTTAAGCACGGAGATTTATTTGCAGCAACTTCGTCAACTCGATCAATCGGCGTAAAATGAGGAACAGTAGTTAATATTTGCGGGTACTCATTAATTATATGATGAATGGTTTTAACAACTTTTACAAAGCCGTCTAACTCATCTTTAGTAAATGATTCTGTAGGCTCAATCATTAAACCAAATACTTCAGGAAAGGCGACAGTGGGTGCATGAAAGCCAAAGTCTAAAAAGAGTTTTCCAATTCTTGCAATAGACTGAGCCTTAGGAGTACCAGCATTACTGATATGATTAAAGCTATCTTCACTTATCGTGAGAATAAACTCGTGCATTCGAGGGGAGTTAAGCGTGTTATGGGGTAAGACAGGGTAGGTGTCTTTTAGTTGATGATAGAGATAACGTGCACTTAATACAGAGATGGCACTCATTCGTTTTATACCATCTGCACCCAATGCCTTAAGGTAGGTATAACCTCTAACTTTGTGAGCAAAGTTTCCAAAATGACGATGAATTGATC
>JABJPQ010000011.1 GCA_018663815.1 Halobacteriovoraceae bacterium
GGAACATTTACCGCTAACGCCGGAAGTGTTCCGTCCACAGTAAATGGAAATGCTCTTCCATCTGGTAGTAATTGAGGAGGTACGACTTTAAATCTATCGTTTTCAACATCTTTAAGGTCAAAACTCGCTCTAATAATCGTTCCACCCATTAGGCCGGGAGAAATCGAAACTTCTGAGTTTGGTAGGTTTTTTAGTGGAACTGTAAGACCTGCTCCAAGGTTAACTTTCTCTAGTTCAACAGTTAATAGAATTTTTCCGTCCTGTATGTTTACTTTTGGTCCATTTACACCTGGTATGTGTTGTCCGCCACTTTGCTTTAAGCATGAAGTTGACGAAAACAGTACGGCACTTAAAAATAGATACGATAACATTTTCATAAGAATTCCCTTCCTTTTTTTTTGTACTTCAAATAATTTTTTGTACGTTTGACTACTCGATCGGTGCTGTGGCTTTTAACTTGAGCATTAAAAGGCAAATTTTGCCTATTTATACTGGAGGGAAATACTCTTAAGTTTTGTTGATACTCCGCTCAGTAGGTGGTATAAATATTGGGTATTTTTATTTCACATATTCGGAGAAAATTATGAAAATTGTATTATCTTTATTAGTTCTTACATTTGCTACGGCATCTTACTCATTTGATGCAGCTAAGTATTTTAAAAAAACGTGTGCTGCATGCCATAAAATTGGTGGAGGTGACACTCCTAAGCTAGGTCCCGATTTAGCAGGAGTATCAAAAAGAAGAAAACTTGATTGGATTGTTAAGTTTATAAAGTATCCAGAAGGGATGATTGCAGGTGATGAAGACGAAAAAGGTTATGAAAAAGCAGATCCAACTGCAAAAGCAGTTTTTGAGTTATATAAGCCGGCAATGATGGCTGAAATAGAAATAACAAAAGTCCAAGTTGTGGCTCTTTTAAAGTATATTGATAGCTTAAAGAAACAACCAAAAGGTAAAATTACCAAAAAACTTATATTAAAGTAATTAAGTGAGTCGTAATTCCTCAATTATCTATTGGTTATACTTGATCGCATTTATGGTTTTTTGTATGGTCATGATAGGGGGGATTACCCGCTTAACTGACTCCGGGCTTTCAATTGTCGATTGGAAGCCTATTATGGGAATACTCCCACCACTTAATCAACAAGAGTGGCTGGTAGCTTTCACTAAATATCAAGCCTATCCAGAGTTTAAAATTGTTAATTCACAAATGGATCTTGCTGGTTTTAAAGCAATCTTTTTTTGGGAATATTTTCATCGCCTCTTCGGAAGATTGATTGGTCTCGTTTTTTTTCTGCCTTATGTTTATTTTTATTTTAAAAAGGCTTTGTCAGCCAAGCTTAATAAAAAATTACTCGTTCTTTTTTTTCTCGGTGGCTTGCAAGGATTAATGGGGTGGTACATGGTTATGAGTGGCCTCGTAAGTAATCCCGATGTTAGTCATTACAGATTAGCTGCTCATTTGATGCTTGCTTTCATCATCATTGCCTACGCCTTTTGGATTATTCTGGGTTTAAAATATCCAGGTCATAATTTTAACTCACATGCAGCGATGAAAAAATCATTAGTTATTTTTGCGCTAATCATTACTATGCAAATTCTTTATGGAGCTTTTGTGGCCGGTTTAGATGCCGGCTTGACCCACAATACTTTTCCTAAGATGGGAAGGTCGTGGGTGCCTTTTGATGTTTCAATATTACTTTCAACGCTAGCTTTATTTGAAAATAATGTTGTTGTTCAGTTTGTTCATCGCTCATTTGGCTGGTTACTATTGTTTATGACAATAATCATGTTTTATCAGCAACGAAACTTGGCTAATGCAATACAGAAGAAATCTATTCAAATGATGCTAGTTTTTTTAATCATTCAGTTTCTTTTGGGAGTAACAACATTGCTAATGTACGTCCCACTTTTGATTGCGAGCATTCATCAGTTGGGAGCATGTATTCTTATTATTCTTGTCGTAAGAAGTTTGTTTTTCACTTTCATGCAAGAAGAATAACGTAAGCTAGCTCTTGAAACTTTGTGATCTACATCAGTATTTACTTGCCTACTCAGGTTTTAGAAATCATAATGAGTCAACTAATACTAAAATTTGTTTTACAAAAATGCTTCTTAGGGGAGTTTTTGAAGTTTTTATTAACATTACTTATCGTTTTGGTGCACACAAATGCTTTTGCTTTAGGAGGCAAGGGTCCTATGGCACTTCAAAAGGATGGTTTAAAGAACAAACGTCCTGTTGTTCTGGATAAAATTGGCATTGAGGAGCACCTCGGTGAAAAGATAGATTTAAATCTTCCTTTTAAAGATGAGACA
>JABJPQ010000010.1 GCA_018663815.1 Halobacteriovoraceae bacterium
AGTTCGGACAGATTTACCTAGATAAACTTAAGGATAAGCCTTGGTTATATGGACCTGCAAAAGGAATAAAAGACTCAGGTATTTCTCATCAAATCCCAAATCCTCGACTAACTTTCTCGTAATTTCTCAAAATCCATATGCCTAACACCCTGAGGGCCAAAAACAGGGATGGATTCCTGCGCCTTTTTTTCCGCCGGCGCGACTAACTTCAAAAACCTTAAAAAATTTCGTCCTTACTTTGTCATCGTCGTATTTTGTTACCAAAACCGTTATTCATTTCAAAATTTAGTTCAATTTGTCCGCGAGTTATGTTCATAACAACTAATTCCTTTTTAAAACACAAACTTTTTTCTTGAGCGTATGCTTTCACTGCTCAAAGACGTACTTTCGGGCACACGTCGGCCCAACGGAGAAGTAGCCCAGTGGTATACTAATATTCGATTGTAAAAGATCTCGCCCGAAGTTATGTGAATACTGTATCCACACTGAACAAATGTTCAATGTCTTTTATCATTTTTTGTAACACCTCCAGTTTTTTAGGGTTTAATTTTAATTTCATTCTTCGAGCGCTCCATACCACTTGGCACGGAATATTTATAAGTGTATTTCGTACTTTTTTTGCAAAATATCCTTGTTGAATTACTGTCCTAACAACTTTATCTTTACCTCTTACTCGTTTTGTTTTTTGCTTCATGGTAAAACTTAAAAATCTCGTCATATTGTGAGTCATCGTTCCGATTAATCCCCAGGCTTGATTAGCCTCAAACTTTTTGCAAGGAAAATGAAGAAAATCAAAATTATGTTTTTGTTCTTTAATATAGTTTTCACAATTTGCTCTTTCTCTATAAAAATCAATAATTTCTTCGTTATTCATTTCGCTAGAATCGATGTTTGTTATAATGGAGTAGTGCCTATACTCGCTCTCCTCGGGGTTATAGTCTTCCATTAGGGATAATTGATCATCAATCTCGTCAGCATCTTTTTTTCTTCTGATAAAAACAACTCTTAGGTTTCCGAGTTTTTTAATGGGATACAACCCCATCGAGATTTCACATTTATCAGATCCAAAAAATTCAATTTCACTTTTTTTCCACTCAAGGTGATCTCTATTTTTATTTCTAACATATCTTCCAATATTATCTTTCAGCACAATAGTATATTTCACACTTGCTGCTTGCAGGGCTTCAAAAACAATATTTTTACTATAACCCGAGTCGGCCCTAAACCATCTCTCCATGTGATTTGGAATATTGCTAAAAATCTTGTGAATCCACTTTTCTGCCTCCGTGCCCGACCACGTATTTCCTGGGCGAAGGTCAAATAGGTAGCTAAAACCATACTGATCATAGGCATTTTGCGAGTCAAAACCCCAAATCCCTTTATAATTTTTTGCTAAGCCTTGCATCTTTTTTCCAGATTGTTTATGAGGAGTTGAGTCCATTGAAAGAATAAATTTGTTATCAAAAAAGAGAGCAAGTCGTAAGGTGATAGCTGTTTTTAAAAGAACATCTTGAACTTTTTCGATTTGCCTCTTATGGAATTTTGCAAGAAAGTCACCTGCTGTTCTAGCCGGAAATTCTCCGCCAAGAAGCTTTGCAATAATGGTATCACCACGAAGGCTTTCAAGGTCATCAAGGCAGTCGTTTCCAGCAGCAAAAGAAAATAAAATGCCTTTAACTTTGTTTAATTGGGAAATGCCTCTGGTGTTTTTCTTTTTTGGGAGCAAGCGTCTGAGTTTTTTATCTAAATTCAATTGGTTCCAAAGATCTTCAAATAAAATAATTCCAGACCTGGAAGATAGTACTTTATTAGTTGATTCAAGTGAGATATTTTTGATCACGATTAAGCCTTTTGTTTTTTTGTTTATCTTTTAGCGAATTTAAATATATAAAAAATAAAAGGCTTTTTCATTTTGCATGGCCGCATTTGAGCCCCCATTAAATTGATGATTTAGGTGAAAGTTTGAAAAGAGCTGAGAGGCTCTGTAACTTTATCTATAAATAGTTTTTTGGGAATTTAGTCGCGAATTTCGGATAAATGTTAGCTTAAACGGCGTCAATGGACCAGAGGTGAGCTTTGCGGCTCTTTCCCCATCAAACTCCGTAGGCAATGCTTCAACAATATTTAATTTTCAACTGACTTATGGTAATGTGGACTCTGTAAACCTACAAAGTAATTATGTAGTATTAAGTTATACAGGCACGGCTAGTTGTAATTCGTCTAGTATTATTAGTGCTCAGTCACTCACTCCTAGTTTAAATATTACAAACTGTACAGGTGACGGAACTCTAAAGATTGTTTTAAGTCCCGGAACAGGCACGGCTAGTGATGGTACTGGCGACTCAGGAGCGGTGAGTTTTGAAGCTACGGTGGATAATACAGTACCTACGGTTTTGGTGGGCAGTCCCTCACCATCAAGCGGTGGTAGTATAACCAACTTTGATTTCCCAGTGACCTTTTTGGGGTCTGATACTGTGAACCTGAGCGCTAGTGAGATCATTGTAAATGATGGCGGTGGCGGTACTTGTGACACGCCGGTTGTCAGTGGTGGAAGCACGACAACACCATCGGTAAGACTAAGTAATTGTATGGGCAATGGAACAATCGGCATCAGTATAAACGCTAATGCTTCTACTGATTTAGCTGGCAATAGTAATTTGACCTCAAGTGCATCTTCTACTGTGGCAGTTTCTAGTAGCGTATTCTGCCCCACAGGTTACATTCCTGTGGCGGGTAATGTCTTTTATGGCACTAGTGATTTTTGTGTGATGAAGTATGAAGCCAAGCTTTTATATGATTCAGACGGAGATGGGGACTTTAGTAATGCAGCTATTGTTTCTGATGGCAACTTTATTAACACCTATGACTATGATACTGATTACGAATCCCCCTCAGAGTTAGTTAAGTACAAAGCTGTGAGTGAGATAAATGGACGACCATGGGTAAGGTTAAAGCGGGGAGAAAATGGATCTGCTACGGGGCAGGGGGCTCTAGAGGCGTGTGATCGCTTGAATACACAAGAAGGGGTCAGTAGTAAATATGACATTATATCTAACGCTGAGTGGCAGACCATTGCTAGAGATATTGCCGCTCAACAATCTGGTGGCACTAACAATTGGGGGCTAGATTTCTTTGGGCAAATGATAATTAATCACGGTCACATTGATAATTCTCCAGGCCATAGTTGTGATGCTTCACATGTGTCTGTGGATACGGATTGTGCAGATACTGGTGAGGAAGACGACTTTGCAGAGAAGAGAACTCACAACCTTTCAAATAGTGAAGTTATTTGGGACTTAGCAGGAAACGTTTGGGAGTGGGTTAAAGACAATAATACCACGACTTTGTATAAAGGTTCATTTCAATGGGATTTCTGGACGGATTGGACGGATGCCAACAGTGATGGCATTAGTGACAGTTACTCATCCACTCAAGATTTATTTGGACCACTTGATTTAACTCCTGCTCTTTGTACATATCCTGGTGTTATTAATCGATGTGGTTTTGGTTATTTTTTTGATGATGATGCGGGAGCCGTTATTCGTGGAGGCCAATGGAACAATGTCAGCCCTTACTCGGGTGTGTTTTCTGCAACCTTGAGCGTCGCTCCGTCTAGCTCGGGCGACAACTTTGGATTTCGTTGTGTTTTCCACCCATAAAGTTGTGTAGTGTTAAGCTGAATATTTTCTTATCTGTACAATGTTAATTTGAATTTTTTAATTTAAAACCAAATGATTGACAAAGATGCAGATGCTGTTTTGGAACTTATGTCGTTTAATTATGTTCAATTTTCATGCAAAGTTTTGCTAAGTAACTTAACATGGTAATTATTAGGCTTACATTGCGTGCTCCATATTTTTTCAATGGTAAAATAAACTAGCATCATGATAACATTCTTTATAAAATATCGAATATGAAGGTATCAGTTTTAATGCCAGTCTACAATGAAGAGAGATATGTTAAATTAGTCATTGATAGGCTTACTTCACTTTCTTATGTTGATGAAATTATTGTTATTGATGATGGTTCTACAGATAGTAGTTGGAGTATTATCTGTGGAATTAAAAATAATAAAATAATTAAAAAAAAACTCGAAAAAAACTTAGGAAAAACAGCAGCGATTAATGAAGCTATAAAAATTGCGAATGGTGATATTTTTGCCATTCAAGATGCGGATTTGGAGTATGATCCATACGAATTAGAACTTCTAGTCGAGTTGATAAAAAAAGATAAGACAGATGTCGTCTTTGGAAGTCGTTTCTTGATGAAGGAGGAGTCAAGATCTATTTATTTTCACCACTACGTAGGAAATAAAGTGATTACATTTTTATCTAATCGATTTACAAATATGAACATGACTGACGTTGAAACCTGTTACAAAGTCTTTCGTGCGCCAATAATAAAAGACATAGGATTTACGAGCTCTAGATTTGGTATGGAAGTTGAAATAACAGCACTAATTTCATCGTTTAAATTACGTGTGTGTGAAGTTCCAGTTTCTTATTATGGAAGGACGTATGAAGAGGGGAAAACGATTCGTTTGTTAGATGGGGTTTATGCGATTTGGTACATACTTTATTACAATCTCTATTATGTTCGAAAAAGAAAAATTAAAAAGCACAAAAAATTTATTAGAGAGGTATTGAAGCTACATATACTGTGAATTTTACTTAAAAGATATTTGATCCTCATGTGCAAAATTTTATGGGATATACTTTTTATTACCGATTGAATGTAAGGGCATATTAAACAAGTCTGGATGAATATTTAGAGAATGCTGTAGTTTGATAAGGTCAATAACCTTTGAATCTTTTCCTCTGTAAACTTCAATCTGATTTTTAAATTGTTCGAACATTGGGTTTAAAGCGTTAGCAAGCTCTCCCCAGAATAGCTGGCCAATATAAGTTGTTACAAAATACTTATATTGATATTTCTCAACTAAGATCTTAATAATATCACGAGGAGTTTTCTTAAGGAGATTCTCATTTGTTAACTTAACCGATAACTCAAAAGTATTCGTGTTTAGGTGGGAAACATAATATCGCTCAGAGTTACCTCCAAAAAGAATGCTATCACTTTTAACATTTTTTCTGAGCCAGGCCATGCTTTGACCACCACGATAATTCCTTATCTTCAAGCTAGGATTAGAATACGAGGTAAATGTTTTTATTTTGTTATAATTAAAACCCAAGAGTGTTATTAGGCAGAAAATTAAAACAATGAAGTTTGGTTTAATTTTTTCTTTCAAAAGATAAAGAACGGTATAATTTAAAAAGACTGTAGAGAATCCCAGGTACCTCCAGAAGCCCATCTTTGGTAAAAGAAAAATATAACATATGAAAGAGATAAGCGAAGGTAGAAAAAAATAGATAAGATTTTTGTTTTTAATCCTACGATAAAAGAGAAGTGGTACCCAACAAAATAAAAGTAAAGGACTGTAAAGAAAAAGCTTTTTGAGAAAGTATTGGTAAGTACTTAAAAGTGATAGATTAAAGCCATTCGATAAGTTTGAAATATAATCATTATAATAAGTTGTCGTTATAGCCTTATCAAAGAAATTAGGAAAAAGAGGGAAGAGAGGATTCTTTGTATAATAATAGTTTTGAATGAATATTATAGATAGTGGTGCTAGAACTGAAAGAAGTAGGAACAAAACATTTCGAGGACTTGTTTTTTTTTGGAAAACAAAGAGTAGAGAAATTGGAAGTATTGCAACGACAGAGGTCCATTTCGCTGCTAATGAAAAACCAATAATAAGCCCAGAGATTATATAGTTTCGCCTCTTTTGTTCTGTTAATGTTAAAATTAAAAAATAT
>JABJPQ010000533.1 GCA_018663815.1 Halobacteriovoraceae bacterium
ACAGCTCAAACGATACAGATACAAAATATTGATCTGGGAGTTCTTACTGTAAGTAGGGGACGGATTTACTCTGTTGATGGGTATTATAAACTATTAGACGAAAAAGAAATTGCAGATGCTGTTAGAAGTCTATTTAGATAGAAGTCGTTTATACCTTACAAGAATAAATATTTATTACTGTTTAATCCAATTCTTTGCTTTAATTTCAATGCAGGATCTCATTTTCTCACGATTTCAAGTAGTACCTTCGTTTCAAATCGATTACACTATCACAGTATAATTAATTGAAACGGAGTTCAGTATGCAACCAGTCTATCTCGTTAAAGGAAATAGAACCCCACAAGCTAAGTCAGGCACAATATTAAAAGATGTACCTGAGCCCTATCTTGGACATTATCTTATTAGAGACATACTTGACCAAACATCAATTGCAGCTGATGAGGTTGATGAAGTCATTATTGGTAATACTGGTAACCCTGCCAAGTACCCTAATATTGGTAGAGTCATTGCTTTGGAAGCAGGACTTGATAAAAAAACAAGTGGCTATACGGTACACCGAAATTGTGCATCAGGAATGGAAGCTATGTCGCAAGCTTTTGTTAAAATTGCGCTTGGTAGATCTGATGTAATTTTTGCTGGGGGTGTTGAAAATATGTCACGCATTCCGCTTTTATACAATGAAGATATGACAGAATTTTTTATAGATTTAATGAAGTCAAAGTCACCCTCGGATAAGATGAAAGCCCTTGCTTCATTTAGACTACCACATTTGACTCCTATCATAGCGATCGAACAAGGTTTAACTGATCCATTTTGTGGCATGAATATGGGACTTACGGCCGAAAAAATTGCCAGAGAGTTTGGGCTTACGAGACAAATGCAAGATGAATTTGCCAATGAATCTCATCGACGTGCAGTGAGTGCTCAAAATGAAGGCAAATTTGATAACGAAATTATTCCTATACTAGCAGGCAAAAATTTAGATGATATTGTCACTGCAGATAACGGTCCAAGAGCTGTGTCAAGCATGGCCAAGCTAGCTAAGCTAAAACCATTTTTTGAAAAGCGAACAGGTAGTGTAACGGTTGGAAATGCTTGTCCCATCACGGATGGCGGAAGTATGTGGTTGATGTGCTCAGAAGCTGCAGTTAAAAAATATAATCTTAAGCCTATGGCCAAAATGATAGATTTCCACTTTCATGGCCTTGAACCTGAACGTATGGGGCTGGGTCCTGTACTGGCCATGAATGGTATTTTTAAACGAACAGGTCTGTCGTTGTCTGATATGGATCTTGTGGAAATTAACGAAGCATTTGCAGCGCAAGTACTTGGTTGCTTGAAAGTGATGCGTGAAAAGCCACTTGCTGATAGATGGGACGTAGACGTTTTAGGTGAGCTGGATCCAACCAAGCTTAATGTAAACGGAGGAGCAATTGCTCTTGGACATCCAGTTGGTTCGACTGGTTCCCGCCTCGTGGTTACACTGGCTCATGAGTTGCAAAAACGTAAACAAAAATACGGTGTTGCTTCTCTTTGTATTGGTGGTGGTCAAGGTGGCGCAGTAATTATTGAAAATTTAGAAATATAGGGCTTAATATGAACTTTGAAAAAATTACTTTAGAACTAAAAGAAGGGATCTACTATTTAGGTTTTGGACAAGGTGAACAAAAGTCTTTAACTGTTATCAGTGAGACGACCCTAAATGAAATGGGTGATGCTCTTGAAAAAGTAAGAGTTGATTCTAGTGCAAAAGGTCTTGTTCTTTTTTCCCATAAGCCAGGCTGCTTCTTAGCAGGAATGGATGTTAGTGTTATTCAGTCTTTAACTTCTGAAATCGAAGCAACGAATGGTTGTGAGGAAGGTCAAAATCTTTTTAATAAAGTTGATGATTTGAAAATACCAACAATGGCTTTAGTGGATGGTGTTTGCTTAGGTGGTGGTTTAGAGCTTGCCTTAGCCTGTGATAAAATAATTTGCTCTGATAATAAAAAAACACTTTTCGGTCTACCAGAGGTAATGTTAGGTGTTTTACCTGGTTTTGGTGGAACATATCGTTTACCTAAGAAAATTGGCTTAACGGCCTCCCTAGATCTTATTTTAAGTGGTCGGCAAGTTAATGCTAGAAAAGCTAAAAGACTTGGTTTAGTTACAACGATTATGCCGGCCGAAAGATTATTGGAAAAAGCAGTTGAGTACCTTAATAAGAAAAGTGAAACGAATAAAACGTTGCAAGAAACGTTAACTGAAAAAGCGAGTGAGAACTTTTTGGCCAGAGGTGTGATCTTTAGGAAAGCACGTCAAACTATTTTAGATAAAACAAAGGGATTTTATCCTGCACCCTTAAAAATCCTTGATCACTTAGAGAATAGTTATGGTAAAAGGAGGTCAGCATATTTATCTTGTGAAGCCAGAACATTTGGAGAACTTTCACAAACAGCTCAATCAAAATCTCTTCAGCACGTTTTTTTCTTACAAGACAATGCAAAAAAACTAGATAACAAAGATTCCATCGCTTCGGTTAAGCAAGGTGCTGTTCTCGGCGGAGGAACTATGGGGGGAGGAATAGCATGGCTTATGGCCAATGCTGGTCAATCTCCTATTCTAAAAGATATTAATCAAGAGGGTTTAAACCTTGGACTTAAACAAGCGGCTAGTGTCTTTAAAAAAGCTCTTAAACGAAGAAAGCTTACTCCGGATAATTTTCAACGTAAACAACGATCCATTAAGCCGACTCTTAGTTATGCTGGTTTTTTAAGAACTGATCTTGTTATAGAAGCTGTTGTGGAAAATATGAATGTTAAGCAAGGTGTTTTTACAGAGGTTGAAAAGCATGTGTCAGAAAATTGTATCTTAACTTCTAATACTTCTTCTTTAAGTATAACAAAGATGGCCGAAGCACTTGAAAAGCCTGAACGTTTTGCGGGACTCCATTTTTTTAATCCTGTTAATAAAATGCCTTTAGTTGAAATTATTCGGCACAAAGCTGTTAGTAATGAAACGATCAATCGTCTATATAAATGGGCACTTGATGTTAAGAAAACACCTGTTGTAGTTAACGATTGTCCCGGATTTTTAGTGAATAGAATACTTGCTCCCTTTTTAAATGAAGCGGCTTATCTTCTTGATGAAGGTGTAAGTATCGAGGCCATTGATAAAGCCGTACTCAACTTTGGTATGCCGATGGGAGCATGTCGCCTCATGGATGAAATTGGGATCGATGTTTGTGCTCACGTTGGTGAGATTATGGAGGAAGGCCTCGGTGCAAGAGCTAAGGCTAATCCACTCTCTGTCAAAGCGATGCAGGCAGGACTTTTGGGTAAAAAGAAC
>JABJPQ010000086.1 GCA_018663815.1 Halobacteriovoraceae bacterium
AACTCTTTTTTGACGATGCTAGTATTGCTTCAAAAATATTAAACATCTCGCTCACCCATAGAGGAAAACTTGGTGGCCACCCCATTCCAATGTCGGGTATTCCTCACCACGCAGCCAGCTCTTACGTCGATAAAATTACGGCCCAAGGTCAAAAGGTAGCGATCTGCGAACAAATCGAAGATCCTAAAATGGCAAAAGGAATCGTTAAACGTGCGGTTACCCAAGTCGTGAGTCCAGGGATGCCCTATGACCTAGATAAGAGTGAATCTCTAACTCATAAGTATATGGCCTGTGCCTACAAACAAGATGAGACGTACTATTTAATTTTTATTGATTATACAACTGGTGACTTTTTTGGTTTAACGCTTAACTCGGCTCAAGACCTTATTGAGAAACTTCACATTTATGGACCAAAAGAATTTATTTCATACCTTGGACAATGGGAACAAAGCCCAGAGCTATTAAATTATCTCAACAAAAGTGCGATTCTCAATACTCATTTATCAGAAGAATATTTCAGTGAAAAATATACTAATATTTACATTGAAAAACTTATTCCTACCTATAAACGAGATCAAATTATATCCCTGCATAAAAATATCTTAGCTCCCATAGGTGCGCTAAGCTATTATATCTGTTCAACCCAGTCGCTAGAAAGTATCTCTCACATACGCCCCTTTCAAATTAAAAGCTTTGAAATGGATATGAAAATTACTTATCCCGCTTTGGTTGGGCTAGAGATTTTTCCAAAAACAAAAGAACAATACAAAGACTCAATGCTAGGTCACCTAGACTCAACTAAAACAGCGATGGGTTCGCGTAAACTTAAAACTGTTTTTCAAGCTCCCCTAAGAGATGGTGAGCTTATTCAAAAACGCCTTGATACCGTCGAGTACTTAATGAGTGATATTGATCGCCTTAAAGAAATTCGATCACTTCTATTTGATATCAGAGATGTTGAACGAATCATGGCCAAGGTTTCTACTCATAAAGTTAATGGCCCTGATCTTATCAACCTTGCAAATGCTAATATTGCCTATGCCCAAGCATTTGCATTAGCTAAAAAAATTCCAAAAACAATTTTAAGTAAATTATCCAAAGAAGAAAACCTTCAACTAAAAGAGCTTGAAGAGAAAATACTTAGGACCATTAATGACCAAGTAGGTGCAACACTTGAAAAAGGAAATCTCATTAAAGCCGGCTGTCATAAGCAACGAGACAAACTTTCAAAACTAAGTGAGAATGCAGCTGAGTCACTGATGGAACTTGAAGCAAAATACAGAAAAGAAACAGGTATTAGCAATTTAAAAATTAAATCTAATAATGTTGCAGGTTATTTTATCGAAGTCAGTAAATCACATACCTCCAAAGTTCCAAGCATGTTTGTAAGACGGCAAACGCTTGTTAATTGTGAAAGGTATCAAAGTCCTGAGCTAGCTGATTTTGAAAAAGAAGTTCTAAGTGCCAAAGATAAACTTTATAAGTTAGAGCGAAAAATATTCAACGAAATTACTGAAAATGTCATTAGCGCATCTCAAGCAGTTTTAAAACTTGCTCATAATATTGCTTTCATTGATATTTTTCAAAGTTTTGCCTGGGTTTCTTTTCAAGATGGATTTTCAAGACCAGAAATTAAAAATAAAAAAGTCATTGCGATTAAGCAAGGTTGGCATCCCCTTATCAAAAAATCTCTTAAGGATCAGTTTGTAAATCATGACTTTGATCTCGATCAAGATGTCTTCTTTGGGCTTATAACAGGTCCAAACATGGCCGGAAAAACAACGGTCATGCGAGAGGTGGCCATCATTCAATTTTTGGCTCAAGTGGGATGTTTTGTTCCCGCCAAAAAAGCCACTCTCGGCTTAACTGATTATATTTTTTCTCGTCTAGGGGCCAGCGATGATATAATTAAAGGCCAATCAACATTTATGGTTGAGATGAGTGAAACGGCTGAAATTATTCGTCACGCGACTGAGGACTCTCTCATTATTTTAGATGAGATAGGACGTGGAACTTCAACCTATGATGGAATGAGTATTGCTTGGTCTTTGGTAGAGCATTTTATTAATCGCACTAAAGCGCTCACATTATTTTCAACTCATTACCATGAACTTATTGATCTCGTAGAGCAATCTGAAAACGCTAAAAACCTCACGGTAAAAATTGTTAATGAAAATGGTAATATTCAATTTTTATACAAACTCATTGAACAGGGAGCCAAACAAAGTTTTGGGATTAATGTTGCAAAACTAGCAGGCTTACCTTGTGAAATTCTCAACCGCTCCGGTGAAATTTTAGCCCAGCTAGAATCGAGTGAGAATAAAAAAACGATTAATACTGATAAAGAACAAATTAATCAGCTGGATATGTTTGGAAGTACACCACAAATTATTTATGAAGATACTTCCGCTCCTATTATTGAGGAACTTGAAACAATTGATGTGATGAATATGACTCCACTTGAAGCCATTGCTAAGCTTCAACACTTAAAAGAGCAGTTTCTACAGTAGAACCTTACACGTTGTAGAGCGTCCTTCACAAACAATACGTACATCCCTACTAGCAAACCTATCGTTAAATGATAAATCGTTTAAATTAAAATTTAAAACGGTTGATAAAACTGCTTCTTATTATTTCAGTACTTTGTTGGTGTCTAAAATTTGATCAGGCCCAGTAATCATTGCAATCTCCATAATGATAAACAAAATATCGTTTAGTCTGTCTATACTTACAAACACAGGAGTGTAAAATTAAAAGCAATTTAGCTCTTATATTTATTTTATGCCTATTTTCACAGGCAAGCCTCTCAAAAGAGAGTCCGCTTAATTCGTTAAAGCTTAGTGTTTTTGAAGCTCTTCCTTCTGTTTTCATTTCAGGCATTATAAATAAAATACAGATAACCAACTCTCAAATTAATGCAGTTCCAGTTGATTTTTGTGATAAAACCATCCCCGTTGGAACACGCTTTGGTGTTTACAATAGCCTTTTTAACAAATTAAGTATCTCAACGAGTTTGATTAATTCATATAATAAGTGTCCCCTTAAAATCACACCTTTAATTAAGAAGACGCTTACCCATGAATTATTTCATGCTTATGAAGACCATGCCAAAAAGAAACAACTTAATTATCCCGAATGTAGAACATCCCCTCGCCCCGGAGCAAAAAGAAGAGCCTCAACACACTGTAGGGCCATAAAGAAGCACAAACTTAGAAAAAACTTAATAAGTGATGATATTATTTTTCAAACGGCTTCTCTCCTTCATGGGCGAGTTAATGATAACTTCAAGGGTTACAGAGTACTTGATCCATATGAGTTGAAAAATAAAGAAGAGTTTGCAGCTATTAACTTTGAAAGTTTTATATATGATAGTGAATATCAATGTCGGCGTCCAAGTATATACAATTATTTTGCAGCTCACTTTAACTTTCATCCTTTTAAAAATATCTTGTGCAGCAAAACGAACGCTATTATTGTAGAAAGTGAGAACGCAAAGAAAGTCACACTTGATCTAGATCGAATTTATCAATTTCATTACTTAGAAGCAAGCAAGGGCAAGGGAGTTATAAGTGGTTTTGGACACTCAATGTTACGTGTTGTTACGTGTGCTCCATGGCGGCAAGTTGGTCCTGATTGCCTTAAAGATCTTGATCATCACATCGTTCTCTCTTACCGAGCAAATACCTTTAATTTAAATATTAGCCTCTTTAAAGGTATTACTGGAAAGTACCCTGCTCAGCTTTTTGCGCTTCCATTTACACAGATTATTAAAGAGTATAATGTACGGGAGTTAAGAGATTTATACAGTTACCCACTTCAACTAGATAAGCAGGAACGGGAAAGTTTTGTAGACAGAGTTCTCGAATCATTTTGGGAATATAAGGGTAGTTACAAGTTTTTTTCTAACAACTGCGCGACTGATACATACAAGCTTGTCGCTGGAATTGACCTTAAACTAGATAATAAGCTAATTAACAGTCGAACACCAATTGGTATTTTTGAAGATCTCATTAATCACGGATTTATAAATAAAATATATACAAACACTAAAAACCTAGGACCTCTAAACATTTTTAAAAGTGACTCTAAATATTTCAATATTGCTTACCTACAACTCTTTAAAACCAAACTTAAAAAAGAGTATTTACTTAAACAAGTTGAAACAAACCCAACATTTTTAAACTCAATAACAAATGAACTAGAAGCAAATATCCTCAGAGATATCAATATCATGCATCCCTCACAACTCAAGTCAAAATACTTAAAAGACATCAGTGCCTTATACATTATACAAAAAAGAGTTTACAACATTTTAAAGGAGAAGGCTCACTTGTACTCTTTTAAGCTTAAACTTATAGAATATGAAAAAAAGACCTCGAAAAACAACTCAGAAGAAGAGAAATTGCTTGCAAGTACATATGGGATACCTTCATCAAACGAAGTTGATTCCTTTAGCAATGAGGACATTCAAGCATGGCTTGGTGACAATACTGTCGAGCTTAATAGTACTGACAGAAAAAACATCCAAAAAAAATATAATTTAGCTTATGAAAGGATTGATACGTTAACACGTATTTACAAATTAATTAACATGGTAAAAATGCCATTACAAACAGGAGAATCCCTATGAAAAAATTATTACTAGCACTAACTTTATTAACAAGTTTATCAGCATCTGCATACCTTGAATCGAGTCAGCTAGGTAGTTCATCATCAGAGAATAGCCTATCAAGTGAAACGTCAGACTATTATAAAGAACAAGCTGTTGCTCATGAAGTTGCAGGTGATATCGTTGTTTATAATCTTACACAAGAAGTTAAGCCAGCTCTAGCACAACAACTTGATCAGCTATCTCAAGATAAAGCAACAAAAGGCTTAACACTTGATCAAGCAGTTGAACTTATCGACGCTGATGTTAAAGCTGTATTAAAAAAGTAATTTTTAAAATTCACTAAGTGCTTGCATGGATGCAAAGCTCTAGTGTTACTCTCTCCACTTAAAGAAGTCGATTTTATAGTTAAACTTCAGACTATTTGATTGTTAACTATTCATTCAATAGATTTACTTAACGACCTCATATGTATAATTATCACTTGGAAGGCCCTTATACGTTGTAGAGCGTCCTTCACAAACAATCGCTGAGTACATATTATCAGCTACTTTATTTTGGAAAACAACTAATTCTCCAATTGAGTGTCCAACCTACAGTTTAAAATAGGCATGTCACCTACTCCAAAAGAAAGACGAACTCCAGCACCACATTCAATATGTGCATGTTCACCAGCACAACCTAAAGTATGTAAACAAGCTTTCCATCATTATGATAGATATCAAACCCAGCAGAGGTACTATTCGCATCGACTAAAGAGCCAGCGATGCAGGCGATTCTAGAGAATTTAAATTCTGCCATAGCATTAGATGATAGAATTGCAATAGATATTGTTAGTAAACAATCTTTTTCATGAGTAAAGAAAGTCTCTCTAAGTGCCTAAAAAAGCGTAAAGCCATATTTTCCACAACACTACTACTGTTGATTATCATGATAATCAGTGGTAGTGTTGTGTTGATCAAATCAGGAGAGCTTCATGCAATATGAGAGAAACCTAAACTTACCTAAACTTCTTGAACATAAATCAGTACTCTTGTTAGGACCAAGATCTACCGGAAAAAGTTTTTATATAAACCACCAATTAAAAAATATTCACTATATTAACCTTCTAAAAGCAAATGAGTTCCTACTATTAAGTAATGATCCTGAAGAACTTGAAAATATAGTAAAATTTCAGGGTAGCAAGCTAATTGTTATTGATGAAATTCAAAAACTCCCAGAACTTCTAGATGTTGTGCATAGACTGATTGAAGAACTGGGTACCAAGTTTCTTCTTACAGGATCAAGTGCAAGAAAACTTAAATCATCAGGTGTAAACTTACTGGCTGGAAGAGCGTGGCCAGCAAAGATGTTTCCCCTAAACTATTTTGAAATAATGGAAAAAGAAAAAATATTTGATCTCAACAAAATGATTCAATATGGAGCTTTACCACAGGTATGGACCAGCTCAATGCCAAATGAAGAACTTGATAGTTACTTTCAAACCTATATTGATTTAGAGATAAAAGCAGAAGGAATAATTCGAAAAATCCCAAGTTTTTCAAGATTTTTAAAAACTGCCGCACTTTCATCAGGAGAATTACTAAACTACGAAAACATATCATCAGACGCTCAAACACCAGCTTCAACGGTTCGAGAACATTATACAGTCTTAGAAGATACGCTAATTGGTTTTAATCTTGATTCGTGGACTGACTCAAAAAAACGAAAAGCCATAAAAACATCAAAATTTTATTTTTTTGATATAGGTATATTAAATTTTATTTCGGGTATCACTCCATTGTCTGAAAATTCAGCTGAATGGGGAAATCGATTTGAGCATTTCCTGATTAATGAGTTTCATTGTATCAACTCATATCAGCGAAGAAAAAACACATTAAATTATTGGAGAAGTACAGCGGGACATGAGGTGGATTTATTATTTGGTGATTACGCTATTGAGATAAAATCAACAAAAAATGTATCGGCAAAACACTTAAAAGGGTTAAAGGCAATCAGAGAAGAAAATATTTTTAAAAAACTGATACTAGTTTCTCGTGATAAAAATGAACGTACCGTTGATGGGATTGATTGCTATTATTTTGAAAATTTACTCCATAAATTTTGGAGTAAAGAATTATGAACTAAATTTATTACTCTATTCAATACTGCCCCCCCCAAAAAGACGTGTCCCTTCGGCTGGCCTGCGTGAATTACCCCTTTAAAAATGAGATCATCGTTTCGCCCCCAGTTTAACTAAAATTTAA
>JABJPQ010000009.1 GCA_018663815.1 Halobacteriovoraceae bacterium
AATAAAGGCTCTGCTTTGTGCTGCTTTTGCATCCAGGTCAGAGCTCTATTTATTTGATGAAGTAACTGCTGTGTTAGATCCAAAATCGAGACGAAATTTCTTTCAGTTTTTACGACAGTTTCGAGTGTATCACTCTTGTTCCATGTTACTCGCAACAAATATCTCTGAAGATTTAGAAAACTCAGTTGATAAAGTCATTTTTATTACAGACGAGCATAAAGTCGTTATTAGAGACATTGATCAGATAGACTCACTTTTTGAAGAGGATATTAGTGCATGAGTAAGTTTATTCATATGCTCAAATTTAATTTTATTTTTCATAAGACAAATCTTCTTTTCTTGTCGGTATTAGGTCTTTTTCTCTTTTTACTTTGCTCGTATTTTTTTACGACACCTAAGGAAACCGGAGCAGCACTCATACAATATAGTTCATACATTATTTTTATGCTGTTTACAGGGAAAATGAATTCACGAAATTCTAAAATGTTTGATATTAAACATTTGATGGCATTTCCCTTAACGAAAAAAGAGATTGTTATCTTACATGGGATCGCAGACAGTGTTTTGTACTTACCAGTTGCTTTCTTTTTACTTGTTGGTGTTAAGATGGCTTATCCTGAATATCATATTTTACTAGTAACATTAATTCTTTTTTTACTGCTTGCTGTACTAAATGTTATTGCTTTTAATAAAAGAATCGATTTTTCTCGTATGCAGCACTCTAAAACAAATTGGAAGAGTTCATTTCTTTACTTGCATAAGTACTTGGAAATGATCTTACAACTTATCGTTGTTGGTATAACTTTGTTTATTGCTTATTACGTTTCAAAAGATAATCTTTTCTTTCAGGAGTACATGGCCTTGATCCTTGTCATCATAGCATTATTTGTTATGGGTATGAGTGCTTTGAAAATGCTACAAGATGAAACAAGATCCTACTTTCTTTTTAAGCGCGATGCATTTCGAATCGGCTGGAAAGCCATTGTGGTTATTGTTCCACTCGTTCTTTTTAACAAGGTTTATAAAGATGGAGTAGGAGTCTTAAGTGGCCTAGGTCTTGAGGAAACTCAAATAGATAGTGGTCTTACAGAACAAATTAGTCGAATAAAAAAAATTGGAAATAAACGTTTTTTACTTTCAATTGTTCAAAATAACAAAGAAACTTTTAAAGAATACCTGAAAAAGCCAGACACAATTGATTGGGACGACGATATAATGGGAGGCTATCCTATTCATTTATCAGTTTTGAGCGAAGACAGTGAAATTCTAGAAACAATTTTGAAGCTAAGACCTGCAGACGTTAATAAGGTTGGTAAATTAAAAAAGAGAACACCCATCTATAATGCTTTAAGTGGGTGTAGGCTCAATCAACTTGAGCTTCTTGTTAGTCATGGAGCCAAGCTAGATGTCCAAGATATTGATGGCAATACTCCTCTTATTTTTGGGGCCCAGCGAAAATGTTTTGGTGGAGTCATTCTGTTAGAAAGGTATGGAGCAAATAAAACAATCGAAAATAATAAAGGGCATAAACTTGTTGATTATTTAAGTTCAAAATCAGGCATGAAGTATTTGTATACTGTTAAAGGATCTGGCCTTTTGGGTAAAAGGGATGTGGCATCAGAAGCTAATCCTACTTTAAAGCCCCTAAAATCTCGGCAGCTAAAATTGCCCCACCAACAAAAATAGCAGTGTTATAAGCCTTATCACTTAACTCCATGGCCTTTCGTTCTTTATCCGTCAGTTTTGAGGACTTTTTCCTTTGTGAGCGTGAAATATACTTTGAGAAATCATTTTCATTTTTTGGAAGACCGAGGTCACGTAATGATAACTTTTCAATTTTTTGAACATTAATATACATTAAAAAATTTGTTTCGGAGCGAGCTGATTTTCGAAGTTGAGTTTTTCCTGACAGTCGAACTGTTTTACCAATATATTTATGTAGGTTTCTTGTTTTGGATTCAGGAGAAATTGGAAAAACGAGTTTTTTACCCTCTCGCTGGATTGACAAAAAATAATTAGTTGCTTCTGTTTCATGCTTAGTTTTAATCACTTTCCCAGTGAAAAACTCCATCGAATATAAATTAAAAGAAGCTAAAAAAATAAGTAAAGCGAGAATTCTTTTCATGCGATTTCCTATTGTAGTGCCAGTAACACTTCACGAGTTACTTTAGCCGCAAAAGCAGCAGAGTTTCCAGTTGAATCAATCATTGGAGCTAGTTCAACAATATCAGCACCAACAAAATTTTTATCTTTTAAGCACTTGATAATTTTTATAAAATT
>JABJPQ010000008.1 GCA_018663815.1 Halobacteriovoraceae bacterium
CTAAAATTTTGAGCTTATCTCCTTTTGAATTAAGAGTTCTAAAAGTTCTTGAATCTTTCCAGTGTTTAAACTTAGTCCTTATATTCAAAGCGTAGGTACTTTCAGGTGATAAATTCTCAAGAAAAATATGAGTGACACGAAATTCAAAGGCTTTTTTTTCAAAATCAGCAATCTTATGAATTTTTATTTTCTTCCCCTTGGAGTCTAAAACTTCGTAGGTAGGAGATAAAAAATTGGGGTAGACTAATCTGATTACCGTACTTGTTTCATCTGTCGTTCCTTGTAAGACTGAAAATTTATAATTATTTTTTGGTCGATGAGATGAGCCATCAAAAGTGATAGAGCTACATGATAATAAAAAAAAGATTAAAGTAATCACTTTCATAACGGTCCTAACTGAGAAATACCGAATAATTCTATCTTAGGAGAGCAGAAATTGAAAAGTTTATTATGCCAAAAGCAGTCATCATAGCAGAGAAGACTCAATATATCGCCCAGCTTTGGGAGTTAACTCTTGCAGCCGTTTTAATTCACCCTCGGTTAAAGCTTCTAAATGCTTTTTTTTCTCCTGCAAGGCTGCAAATTCCATAATGTCTGTTATATCAACACATTTTTCGAAAAATTTAAAAAGTGACGTAAAAGCGACTTCACCTGGGTTTTGGTTCATTGACTTAAGTAAACTGGATATTTTTTCATATTTAGGCACAACCATGTAATCGGGTCTTCTAACTAAAGGTTCATTCCAGTATGAATTAATCATTTTTCCATTTTCAAAAATACCAATATATTTATATTCAATTTCCTTTTCTTTTTTCCCTGAAGATGTAAAGTCTGTATTCATTATAACTTTCACTTTTGTCGTTATTTTTCTCAACTCAATATCTTCAATCAAAGTAATCTTTTTGTCTTTCACAAGAGCAGCAAATTTTTCATGGTAAATCTTTCTTAAAAGGTCTTCAGTTTGAGTCATCAACGCAAACTCAGATATTATGTTTCCCGATTTTGCTTGGACAAGCACTTCAAAGCGCTTTTCTTGAGAAATACTTAGCGATTTAGAACACTCTAATCTTTTTTGATTCAGCATTTTTTTAACCACATCATGCTTTTGATCATTAAAAAAATCAAATGTTCCATTATAAAGAGCTTTTAAGCATTCAAAAGATTTTTTTTCCTTTTCGGTCATATTGCCTTTCATCGTAAATAAGTCAGGTGAAATCAATACATTTTTATCATTCTTATAAAAATCAGACTTCAATTCGGCTATCTTTGACAATGCACTCAAAACGGGACGGTTCCATTTTTCATGTCCATAAAAAGTATCAATAACAAGAGGATTATTTTTCTTTAAGTTTTTATGTAAATTTTGATGAAAAGATATCGCTGGAAAATCATCCTCACCTACCATTTCATCAAAAACTTTGCGGGCCAATAAAATATCATTTTTATCATTATTAAGTTTTAATTTTTTGTAATTGGTATCATTGCGAAACCCATAGACATCTGACGCTTTTATATCATGATAAAAAGCCGTAAATAGTTCCTTAATCTCACCTTGCGATAAAAAATAATCATTACACATCATCCCTTGAGTGTATTCAACAAGTTTGTGTATCTCAGGGTGTTGACTACCAAAGGACCATTGATTACAAACACCGTTCCAATCTTCAGCATTGGGTTGGTTAAACTTCTTATCCAAAAAACTTCCTATCTTTTTTGATTGAACGGGAGTCATAAGACTCATTTCTTCGGCAATTAGTGTAAATTTACGGCTTAAAACATCGCTCGATTTTTTAACAATTTGTTTGTTTACAAGGTATGAACTTCCATTTGGCAAAAGTACTTTGCACTGTTCATCATTGCATTGAAAGCGTGATGGGTTTATTTTATGGAGCAAGTCCGCTTTATTAAAAGGAAGATACGAAGAGGAGTACGGAATCTCAGCTCGTTGTGATTCAATTATTTCAGCTGAAGTAACATTAGAATATAAAACTAAGATTATAAATAATAACATCCCTTGTTATTATTGCACATGTCATGACTAAGCCATAGATTTTTCTATTAGTATTGCAATAGCTTCTGTAGCTCAGCATAAATATCACCTACTTGTGGTAGAATAACATCTTCCAAATCAGGACAGTAAGCAACATGTGTATCTTTAGCTCCAACTCTTAAGATCGGCGCATCCAATGATTCAAAACATTCCTCATTAATCCTTGCCGCTATTTCTCCTGCAAAACCTGAGGTTTTATGTTCTTCATGACAAATTAAAATTCGATTAGTCTTACTAAGAGAAGCTGTAATCGCTTCCATATCAAATGGAGCAAGTGTTCTCAAGTCAATAACTTCAATAGATTTACCTGTTTCAGTTTCAACCTTTTTAGCTGCATCAATTGATTTTTGTACCAAAGCACCCCACGCTACAATTGTAGCATCAGCTCCAGCTTTAGCGATACGGGCTTTTCCAAAAGGAATCATATAATTATCCCCAGGATCTGCCGTTCGATTATAACCTTGATAGTATAAATGCTTATGCTCAAAAAACATAACAGGATCATCACAACGAATGGCCGTTCTTAATAAGCCTGCCGCATCCTGAGCATTTGATGGATAAACAACTCTAATCCCTGGGTTGTGAGTAAATAAAGATTCACCTGATTGAGAATGATAAATCGATCCACCTCTTAAATATCCACCGATTGGAACTCGTACAACCATAGGACTTTTATAATCTCCACCAGAGCGGTAACGAGTTGTGGCCATCTCATTTTTTAATTGCATATAAGCGGTCCAAATATAATCAAAAAATTGGATTTCTACGACTGGCTTTAATCCACGCATTGACATCCCAATTGCTCGACCAATGATATTTGCTTCAGCTAATGGTGAGTTAAAAACTTGTCCCAGCTTACCAACTCTTTGGCAGCCAGAAGTAACTTTAAAAACTCCCCCCTTACCTTTTAGATCGGGGTCATCCATTTTATGTAACTCAGAAAAATCAGCAACATCTTCTCCAAACATTCTCATCAGAGGATTATTTTGAATCTCCGACTTTAAAACAGCATTAATCGCACCGGCCATAGGGATGTCAGCCTTACCAGAAAATTCAGGTTCTGTTGAAAAATCATCAGAGGTTGGGTCAATGTCCATTGAGTATAAATGATCAGCATAAGTTTCTTTTGCTGGCCAAGGAGTATCTAATGCTTTTTTCATCGCATCTTTTACTTCTTTATCCACATGGGATTTAGTTGCTTTTAATTCTTCATCTGTTAAGAAACCTGCTTTTAATAAAAAGTCAGGGTATGTTGTTAGCACGTCTAGTAATTTTTCTTGAGCAAGCTCATCTTTTGTTCTATAAAATGATTGATCATCTGATAACGAATGTGAGTATGGCCGCGTAACATGAGCATGTACAAGAACAGGTCCCTTACCGCTTCGCAAATGTTTATCTGCTTTTTTCATTGTATCGTAAGAATCAATGGGACAAGTTCCATCACATTCAAAAACTTTTAAACCTGGAAAACTGGCTAATGCTTTAGAGATTGATCCACCTGGTGTTTGAACAAAAGTTGGAACAGAGATAGCAAAACCATTGTCTTCTACCATAAAAAGCACTGGCATTTTATTTACACAGGCCGTAGTAACCCCTTCCCAAAACTCTCCTTGTGAGGTTGTTCCGTCACCACAAGAGGTATAAACAACTTCATCTCCGTGATAAGCAAGTGAATGGTCAACACCATCTTTGGCCATGGCTTCTAAAAATTTGCCGGCCTCAGCAGTGCCCACTGCTTGTAAAAATTGCGTTCCCGTACAAGAGGATTTATTAATAATATTAAGCGCAACATTTCCCCAATGAGCAGGCATTTGGCGGCCATGACTTGCGGTATCGCCAGTATTACCATTTGCTTGGCATAACATTTCATAAGCTGTTACACCTAAGCCAGTGCAAAGTGCACGGTCACGATAATAGGGAATAAAAAAATCATATTTTGGTTTTAAAACACTTGCAACGGCCGAAAGTATTCCCTCATGTCCTGCACCAGAGATTTGAAAAAAAGCTTTGGATTGTTTTTTCATCGAGATTTCAGCATCATCTAATTTTCTGGATAAATAAGAATTACGATACATGTCTACCAATAATTTTTTAGACATATTGTTCTTCTTAATCATTTCAAGCTTTGCTTTAAAAGCTTTTTGAGAAACTGTTTCTTTATCCTTGCTACCAGAGTGCACTGTAGACATGATTTAACCTCGCTAAAATTCTTTCTAATTGCACCTACACTAGTAAATTTAGCGATGTTTGACTATTTGCTTTGCACAAAATACCTGCTAAGTTGTCGATATCTCAATGTAAAACTTTAATGACAAATAGATAGATTTTTCTACAAGATTTGCTATAATTTAAAAGTAAGCAAGTGGAAGGGTGCTTTTTACACCCTCCCTAAAGTCTTAGCGGATTAAATCTAATAATACAGCGATTAACTGTAGAATTAGTCCAATAAGCGTCAACACCTTGTTTACATCTTCCATAAATACCTTTTCTCAAAGGCGCTCTTCATTGAGCGTCATGGAAGACTTCTTCTATAAGCAAGAATTTTTTTAAAGTAATGATACTTAAGTCTTTGAAATATAATTCAATTAACTCATCGCCTGATTTTTTTTTGAATGTATGTTTTGATAAAAAGGGAATACTGACTATGGAGTAGGAATTAAGTCAGGTCCTTCCCCCGCAATAATACGCCAATTATTTGCAAAGTCCCAACTAACATTAAAGTTTCCTAAGACTTCCATTTGAGCTGAGGTTAATGGGTCATATTCTGTTATTGAGCTTCCGCCTGAAACTGTTGATTTATCAGAGTTCCAATAATTTCGAGAAAAACCTCCAGCTGTATCATCTCCAATAAAACCTCCACTAAGTGACGGAGCTGTTGGAACTCCTTCAGCATAACAATTATTAATATTACTGGCCGCATTTGTAGCAGTTGCTACAAAACCTCCTGCTCTATCTGATGCCGCGGTACTATCTCCTTTGGCAAAACTATTTTCAATATCTGCGAGATCAAGATTTCCAACAAAGCCACCCACATGTCTGTCTCCTGTGACATCTCCTTGAGCAGATGAATGAGTGATTATAAAACCACCGTGGGCGTAACCAATAAACCCACCAACTGATGATCCACTTACTGTCGTTACATCTCCCACTGCACTTGAGTTGGTGATACTTCCGGTGCCAGATGCCTGCCCAACAAAACCACCCAGTCGAGCTGTTCCAACGACAGTAGAAGTAACATCACCATAGCTGTGACAATTATCAATAATTCCACTTCCTGCCCCACCAATAAATCCACCAATGCGCTCTGTGGTTGAACTAACAGCAACATCTGCAATACTATTTGTTATTCTTGTTGTGACGTTAGTTGATAAACCAACCAGACCACCGGTATACAATAGTCCTGAAGCTATTCCTCTTGCTTCTACATTATCTATATGTCCTCGGTTTTCACCTACGGCAATCGCAGTATTATTTTGTCCAGTAACATCGGCCATATAAAATTTTATATTTTGCAGTTTTCCACCTGTACCTAAGTATGAAATAAAAGCAACTTGATCCTGAGCTTGTGAAATAGTCATTTGCGAGATGATATGATTATTACCATTAAAGCTTCCAGTAAAAGCAATACCTCCGCTTCCTATGGGAATAAAAGTTTCACTTTTTAAGTTAATATCGTTCATTAACATAAAATGAACTGAGCATGGACCAGGAGCTCCAACTGTCGAATTACAACCATTGATATTATCACCACCAATATCTAGCAGTTGTTCTTTGAAACAAATTAAATAGGGGTCATTGGCCGTTCCGGTACCAATATCATCAAATTCAGTGGCGATTATATTTCCACCTGTTTGACAAACAGGGTGAAGGTCCCAGCGTAAGTGAGGGCCGCGAATACCATCACTCATCGCCCAAACATCTACCATATCCCAACTAGCCGCGGTAAAAGTAGCCAGTACTTTATGATCATCATTGGAAAAATCAAGGCCTTCATACTGTCCAGCAATTTCACCTCCGGCATCTTCCCAATCGGTGATACCGTTATTTTCATTCCAAAAATTTCCAAACCCGCTTGCGCTACTATAACCAGCAATACCACCAGTTTCAGCTGCGATATTAGAAAAAGTATTATTAGTTAAGTTATAGCTGGCAACTGCTTTGAAGCCATAAAGACCACCCACCGTACTAGCTGTTGAATCTCCATCAATATTAAAGTTAATGGCCATATTGTTCATGATGTAAGGAGTGAAAGAGGTATTGGTTCCATAACCAATAAGTCCACCAATCCTATCGCCAGTGACATTTAAATCTAAAGAGGTTATATTTTGATTAGTTAGTGAAAAGTCACCATTCCCATGCAAACCGACAATACCTCCAATGTCTTGAGTTCCACTAAGAGTACCAAAAGCTTTGTTTTTTATTGTATGATGAGAATTCCTACCAACAACACCGCCTGAGCCATAACTAAAAGTAAACTGATTAGCAAATACTTTAGATTTGTAGATAAAGGAGTTGCTACTCGCATATCCAACAATACCCCCTCCTGAGCTAAAGGAATTTATCGAACCATAAGCCGTGTTGTTAACGACAATATCTCTGCCGTATTGGCGACCTATAAGTAAAGATGTTGTTCCAGTTGTTGAAGTTAGATCACCAAAAACATGATTATTAAGAGTCACTCCATTATCTGAATAATTTGCTAGTAACCCTTTGTTTGATGACGTTGTAGATTTTGAAAAATTTTCTAAAAAAAGATTTTTAATAATCCCTTCATGTTCATAAACCATCGTCACACCACCTCTAATGAGATGTTGGTTTCCATCAAATGAACCAGTAAAAGGAACACCATTACTTCCAAGTGAGGCATGTGTTAGCTTTCCTGCATGTAAACTAATATCAGCAGCTAGTTTATAATGAAATACTAATGAACCTGGTTCATTAGTATCTATGTCATTAAGTTGATTGTAGTTACAAATAAGATAAGGATCACTAACAGTTCCAGCTCCACTGGCATTAAAAGCGGTCCATCCAGGATTTTCGAAACAAATTGTTTCAGCAAAAACTTTTAAAAGAGGGTAAGTTCTATTAGTCATTTGAAACCAATCAGCACCAACAAAGTTAGTCGGTAGTGAACCTTTTAAAACACTATCTGTTAAGCCTGTTGCACTCCCTGCAGTCTCTGTGTTGTAGCTTGAGTTATAATAAATATCATTAATTGTTCCACCAGTTTCAACTCCAATAGCGGCATTAACATTAGTAGTACCAATTGGTGTACCAGCTGCAAAACTTTCAGAAAGAGTTCCTGAATTGTGTTCCCCAATTAAAGCACCAACCGAGTCACTTCCAGTAACATCACCTAAGGCATATGATTTTGAAACATTTGTTGAATTTAGGTAACCGATTAGTCCACCAACATCATCATTGCCAGCGACACTCCCGATGGCATATGAACGTATTACAGAAGTAGTATTTGCGGTATTTCCTATTAATCCACCAACCATCGACTCTCCAAATACACTGCCTGAGGCATAGGAGTTTAAAACTGAGCTTGCACCAGCAGCAGTTCCAATCAAACCTCCAGCGGAATCTCGATTGGCAAAAACTACTCCTGTCGCATAAGAATCCGTGACCGAGGTATTTTCACATCTTCCGACAAGACCACCCGCTCGACTTGTTCCATATCCCGATGCATTGGTGACATTACCTGTTGCATAGTTTCTAATAAGTGTTGCACCATCTGAATAACCAATTAATCCTCCCACATTTCCTAAACCTCCCGTTGGCGTATGAGCGGAGCTATGTGAAAAACTATCTGAAATATCAGCAAAACTATAGCCAACCAGTCCACCAACATTATTATTTCCGCGTACGTCACCACTGGCCCATGACGTTGAAATGCTAACCATACTGTCTGCTTGACCAACTAACCCACCAACATCACTTCCACTTCCATAGACATCACCTATGGCGTAGGAGTTTGTAATTGTTTCAGGATCTGCGGCATCATCGCTGAAAAGCCCCACGAGCCCTCCCACATTATTTACTCCTCGAACAGTTGCTGCCGAAAAAGAGTTTGTAATTGGATGCCAGGATACCCCTATTAATCCGCCAATACTATCACCTGTAGCAGTGATACTTCCCTCTGAATACAAGCCTGACATAACAGAAGTTCCATTCCCATTAGCACTTCCCAAAACTCCCCCAACACTAGTAGTAGCAGTAATATTTCCGGTGTTTGTTAAATTTGATAAGTTTGAGTTGTCTGTGTTGCCAATTACTCCACCTGTCATATAGTTGGCAATGACTGTTGCACTTGAACTAAGATTAGAGATCGTCCCACCAGAAGTGCGACCTACAATACCGCCAGTAGAGCTCCCACTAGAATTAACTGTTCCTGAGACTGAACTGTTAAGCAAAGAGTTTGCAGCAAAACCTGCAAGGCCACCTGTATAGTTTCCATTACCTGAAACACTAGTATTTGAGATTGTAATATTACTGATACTACCAAGAGACCCACCTGCAAGTGTCCCTACATAGTTTTGACCAGTGATCGTAGCGTCTAAAAAAGTACAATTACTCACAATGCCTGTACTATCAATTTCTCCAAAAAAGCCAACATGATCTGTTGTAGGTAGATTAAGATTTAAGTTTGAAATAGTATTATTAGCACAATCAAAACTTGCAGTGAATGGATCTACGGTATCGCCAATAATACTCCATGTTTCACCGGCAAGATTAATATCCTCGATAATTCTAAAATGATCTGCACAAGTGGTTCCAAATCCACCACCACATAGATCATCGATTTGTAACAACTGAGCTTTGTTGGCAATGATATAAGGATCATTTGTAGTTCCTGCACCAGACTCATTATAATTAGCCAAGACTGCTGAGTAATCAATATAAGAAAATGCTCCAATATCCCATGAGCTTCTCGTGTTTTCTGCAATATCAATATTAAAAGCAAACTGAGCATCTGTTGATAAATCAACACCTCTGCCTTTGGCTTCATTGTCTAGGGTAAGTAATCTAAAGTCTGCTCCGGCTAAACTATAAAAGCCAACCGTGGCATTCGTTCTTGTACTCGTCCCATACGCTGTATTATCACTACTTAAATTATTTAAAAAATCTTGATTTTCAAAAGTTCCTACGGAATCATAGTCTTGTGTTGACGATCCTATTATTAAATTATTTTTAATATAAGCATAATCATTTAAATTATAGGCACTATAAGCGATTCCAATATCACTTGAATTGGCAACTGTATTGTTATAGACAATAGACCGACTTAAGTATTCACCATTGCTCCATAAACGTATTCCGCGATAAAACCCATAAACAAGATTATTAATCAAGGTGTAATTATTATTCTCACCACGTAGGTATAGACCTTCACCTGCTTGGCTAACAGTTCTTTTTATTAGATTGTCTCGTAGATAAAATTGCCCCCAATCGGTAAAGTCTAATTTAATCCCATCTCCCGACGCACCACCTGAGGCACTCGTATTATGGATTTGCAGGCCAATAATATTTAAGTGCTTTATAAGTTTTGTTTGAGAAATAGAATTATGAACTCCATATAAATTGATAACAGAAGCGCTTGTAGAATCTTCTAAGTAAGTTTTGTTTGTATCCCATAAACCATTATGCCGTTGTGAAGTTCCAACATGATTTGATTCTTTAGGTGCAAGAAGAGTAATACTATTTGTTTCATTTGTTACCCAGTCTTCTGGCTGCCAAGTACTAAGAGCACCATCGCTATAAGCAGCAAGATATATTTCAGTATTATTTGCGACTAAATCCTTCGTTGCGGTTGTATCAAAGTTCTCAACCGCACCATCCAAATTATTGGCCTCATCTTCATCTTGTAAATTCACAAAAGAATTATAAGCTCTAAAAAGATTCCAATCATTATCAGCGATTGCTAAATCATCTGGAAGAGATCCATCTGATTTTTGCACATTAAAACTTGTGGCTGAATTTCTTTGCGAAAAAAACATCACGCTATCAATGACATTATCGTTATCTGAGTCATACTCAAGTGCATCTCCAATACCAACATTATTTGGTAACGCAATCGAAAAACTAGCTACTCCTGAGCTAATAGTTAAGTCATTACCGACTCCATTTTCAAGAACGGTCAATTGAGTACCAATCGAACGGTATATTTTAGTTGCTGCTTCATGTGCACCTATATCCCAACTCCCATCAGTCCCCCGTGTGTGTCCCATGATATCTGTTGCAAAGCTTGTACTCAAATCGACACCTTGGTTTTTAGCAAATGCATCTTCTGGTTTAAGGCGATAATCATTTTCATTAATGTCTATAAAACTTGGGGTTATATTTCTATAGCTGATATCGTATGAAGAAGCATCTGAAGAAATATTATTTGAACTCGAAAAGCTTTTAGTTCCTGAATCATAATCTTGTGATCCACTTCCATACACAATATTATTTTTAAGCACGCCGGTAACAGAACTTCCAAAGTTTATGCCAGTACTTGTAGCCCCAACAATAGTGTTATTATAAACTTCGATATCTGTATTTTGGAAAGCATAAACTCCAGTGTGACCACCATGAATGATATTATTATGAATTCTAATTTTTAAGCCTGGATCTGGCAGAGCCACTTTTATAGCGGAGTCAGAAGTATTCCCCCCCGAAATTAAGCTATCTCGAATATAGCAATGACTAACTTCAATTTCTGCAACATCATGATTTTGAATTCTAAGCGCTGACATATTACCAAGACTAGGATCTCTTAGGGAAATAATTTGCAGGTTTTGAATTTTTACGTGAGGAGATTCAATCGAGAGAGCATAGGAGGTGGACAAATTTGAAAGGGAATATTTTTCATCATGCCAAACTCCAGTATGAGTCTGTGATATCTCAACTTCAGATAAAAGGTGAGGAGAATAAACTCTAAGAAAATTTGTTTTAGAAGTTATCCAATTATCCAGAACAACACTTGTCGTATCTGGAGCACTTCCCATATACGCAGCAATATGCCATTGTAAATTTCCGCTAACTAAATCTTTACCATCTGTATGTGAATCAAAATTTTTAACATTGATATTAATTCCAGCATTTTCATTTCCAGATTGGGCGTCAGCTAAACTCGTATAGGCTCTAAATACATCCCAATCTTGATCAGCACCGGCCATATCGGTAGGCACAGTTCCATCGGCATTTTGAACTTTAAAAGTTTGATTATCTACTCGTTCAGTTATAAACATAATAGAATCAATATTGGTGTCTCCACTTCGATCGTATTGGATAGCATCTCCAATTCCAGTATAAATATTAATATCAGAAGCAAAGCTAGCAACACCAGCCAAGATAGTAAGATCATTTCCTGAACCATTTTCTAAAGTGGTTGTAGCCCCAACCGCAAGCGAGCGATGAATTTTGTAAAGTGCCTGCAGTGTTAATTGGGTTGTTAGGGTAGCATTGGTCACGCCATCAATATCACTCACAACGACAACAATATTTAAAATATCTCCAGCATCATTGGGACTTGCAAGAGAAGAAAGTATAAGTTTAAAACTATTATCTGTTTTAATTAAAGATGTTGGTGTGAAAAGCAACGGGTCACATCCAGCGCTGTCGGTTTCGTTACAATAAAACAATTGCGCTGCTGAGTTATCATTCTCATCATTAGAAATTGTAATATTTGCTGTAAAGGAATCAATATCAATATTAGAAATTGAAAGACCTAATGCGATAACATCGTTATTATTATCATTATCAACAGGAGGTAGATCACTTATAATAATTTCAGGAGTTTGATTTTGTTCATTAAATTTTTCAACTTGAACCTCAGAACTACAAGCAGCAAACCCTAAAATGAATATTACCAAAATCATTTTCATAAGACTCTTTTCGTCATTTTCTTCAAAAATATTAATGACTTAACTATTTTAAAAGAGTTCTAAATTTTAAGCGAGCCTTCATTTCACCCCTATGATTTCAAGATGTTAAAGAAGTAATATTTTGAATGAATATTCATTAAGATTTTTTTGCCCACAAAGGCTGGCAATACAGGGTATCTCTAACATCTACGTTGAACTACTTAGAATTCCATAGGGATATATTTAGAGTTTAAGTAGCCACAAACCTGTAAAATCTTAAGTTTAAAATATGCCATGTTTCTGTACCCAAATGCTCTTTTCTTTACGGTTTTATCACATTATTAACTCCCTCTGCTGTTGCTGAAGTTAC
>JABJPQ010000048.1 GCA_018663815.1 Halobacteriovoraceae bacterium
CAGGCCCTTATGATTGCACGGGGCTGTTTACGTAATCCTTTTATTTTTTTAGAAAGTTTTGCGGATAATTTAGGGCCAGAGTCTATATTTAAAGGAGCAGATTATTGGGAAGCCATTGAGCGGCTCTACCAATTTACTTGTGATACATTTGATAATGAACGTACCAGACTAGTACAACTTAGAAAGCTTATCGTTTGGTTTGCGGCCGGATTTCCTCACGCTGCTAAGTTTCGAAATACTATGTTTACTTGTCAAAACCTCGATGAGTCCATGAAGTTTGCTCAAGAATTTTATCTGGCTTTGGGACAAGCCTCGAAAAGTATTAACTTTAAAGAGGCATTTATGACTTCAGGGCATGGGTAGTAAAATTTTTCTAAGACAAAAAATTAAAGGTTTTTTATGTCATTTGCGATAAGTAGCCTAGACTGTGTCTAGGTTCTCTATTTGAACAAGTTAATTGCAATTCTTATATTCTTTACTTTGGTGTTTAATGTTCATGCCAAAACGAGACACAACTATGTAAATCAAGTTAAGAAAATCCTGCAAAATGATATAAGCTTTGATGACTTGGCAAAGTTGACTTATTACTCTCTAGGAAAATCCGAATACTCTTCCCTCATTGCTGTGTTAAAAGAAAATGGTGTGTTTCTTAGCTCAAAAGTTCCTAAAATAATATTTGAAGAAAACAAAATATATATCAAAGATAATGTAACAATATCCTTTTATGAAAACCGTACAATAAAAATTAATCAAAGAGTCTATAGTCTTGAAAATTACAATAGTATTGAAAAGCTTTTAAGAGATATTTTAAGCAATAATAATGAGAGATATACAAATATTTTCGATAGAATTTCTAACCTACTTATTCCTAAAGCAAAAGCATTTGATCCCTTAACCTTAATTGCGGTTGGCTCAATTATAGCAGCTACCGCCTCAGGCTATATTATTTATCAAGGTTACCAGAAAGAAAAAGATTCTCTAATGCTTAAGAACTGTGAGTACATGCCCGGTAATCAAGATATCGTGAATCAATTAAATAAAACATTAAAAACTAAAAAGCTTAAGTCTTCAGGAACCGTAGTGTTGGGAGAAAAGATAGGTGCATGGATTGCAAAAAAATTCTCTGATACTCAGGTTAAGTGTAAAAAAATTGATATTGAGGTTAATTCTGAGCCATGCACTGAAGAGCCATCCCTTACTAAAAAGTGTTCTCGTAAGATAATAGTAAACTCACCAAGAGGTTCGGTTGAGGAGAAGAAGAAAGCTTTTATCGATACTTCAAATTCACAAAAAAAGCTTTTATTAATTCCAAATACTATTCAACAGTAATTAAATTACCCAACCTTTGAGTGTAGGTAAATACTTGACTAAAACACCCAACACCAAAAGAGATTAGACCTTAACCAAGCTTGAGTAAGTTAATTTAAAAAAGAAATTTAATTTTAAATATAATATCACCGATAAAGCTAAGGATGAAAGCGATAATACTCATTCTTTGTACTCTACCTCAACTCGCCCTGGCCGTGCTTTGCTCTGAGATGAAAAATGATTTAATGGCCATTGAGTACAAGCTGCAAACATCTTGTGTTAAGCCAGACGAGTTCGGTAATTGTTGTGCCAACAAAAGCTCAAAACTATGTAAATCAAAACAAGTGATTGAAAGTCAATATAACCGAGCACTGGCTGAACTTATTATTGCGCAAGGTCTGGCATCAATCGGAATGGGGATCGAAGCAAATCATAATGCTCTTAATGATCTCACTGAGGATCAAATTAATAAAGCAACTAAACAGATATCTGATATGGATTTAAGTTTAGCTAAAGCTGAAATTATCTCGCAAGCACTTAATCCCAAAACTAACGAAGATTTCTTTAATGATTATGATGATGATGATGATGATGATGATGATGATGAAGAAATATCAGTATTTATAAAAGAGAAATGTAACAAAATAAAAAACACTTTTTGTGAATCTGTACAAAAACTTAAAGAAGAAAAGAATCCTCATTTTTCCAAAGCATTAAATACCCTAAAAGGATTTATTTCTGCCGATAGGCAGATGAGAGTATCCGAAAATAAGGATATTCGTGACGGTCGTTATAAAGACTATATTGCGAGACTAGAAATACAGCTCGGTGATGAGAAAATGTCTGTGAGTAAATTCAAAGACGAAGAAAACGGTCACTACCAAAAGCTTATGAACATAAAAAGGCTACTAATAGAAAGGGAAAACTCTCAAAATAAAGCTGATGACGAAAAAATACTTACCCTTCTAAACCAGACCCAAGATATCAGTGTCAATTACGTAAGAAATAACTCGGGAACTCGAGGAGCACATGCCATTATTGAACAGCAGTTTAATAAAGTTTTCACTCAAATTGATTTACCGGCTGTGCTTAATATTGAAAGTATTCAACACAATTTTCAGCAAACAAAATTTAAAATCGCCAATGGCATTAAAAAACACCGTATTACTCTTGATAAAGACCTAAAAGACAGAATGAAAAAGCTTCCCAATACAGTGATGAATAATGAATGTAAAAACTTAAATCTTAAATCTTGCTTAAGAAGACTATGTGAAGAACCAAACAATAAGACGCCTCGTCGCTGTAATAAAAGATTTGATAATATCGGACTAGATAACGAGTACCAAGATTTAAAATCATTAGATGAGCATAGTAAAAGTCAGGATCGACTCTCTGCTGCTCAAAAATGTCTTGGTTTAAAAACCATGTTAGAAAAAAAACTATGCTTAGAAAAACTTTCTCATAATAACAAGACTGACATCTCTAAACTTAAAAGAAACTTAACAAGATATCAGGTTGAACTTTCTGAACAAAACGATAGTGAAAAATTCACAATTATGAATATTCAAAAAAACATGGCTTTAAATGCGTATAAACAAAATGGCTGTCTTTCCCAAAATGATAAATACATTCAGACATTTTTAGGGATTAAAACTGATTGCTTTAAAAGCGGTCTTTTAGCTACCGACACCCAGGCCATAAACCTAGGGTTAAATGGCCTGACAGCAATGATTGCACTTGATACGGAGCAGGCAAAAGAATTCATAAATAATGAACACCCACAATCGACCCTAAAAAAATACAAAAAAGAGTTTTTAACAAACTGTAATGAGTCAGATGAAAACAAAATGAAACTTGCCAGCTTTTGTGACTACTACAAAAAAGAACATGATTTCTATACAAATATTTCGAGAAAACAAGCGGCTAAAAAAAACACCCAACGTATTCAAACGACAAGAGTAAAAGAAAGGTACAATTATCTTACCGAAGGTTTAAAAACTTTTGGTAAAACGACATTGGCTCAATTTCCTCATATGCTAAACACTGCACTTAATTATGATATGGTAAAAATGCAAACTCAAAATCAGATTCAGGGTATTAATAATTACAATACAAGCTACATGCAAAGACTGGACGCTATCAATAACACGATTAATAATCCTTTCCAATCAACTTTCTCACTAAGTAATTGGGGATTTTACGATACTGGTTTTACTTACGGTGATCACTCTAATTTTGGAGCAAATCAACCGGCCGTGTATAATCAACCTAATCCTTTCACCCCAAGCTTCACGTATAACCCTATTCCAACAACATATACATATAACCCTTTAAACCTGAGTAATTGACATCTTATGGTGGCATGTCCGCAAGAGTTGTTTAAGCCTTTCTTCGTAGTTTTAACCAGTTAGAAACTCTACCGCTCAAATTAGGCTAATTTCGGAAATATTAGCCTACCTAACGTTAAAATAGACTAAGCCTTTAAAATCATACTTCCTTTAGCCGAAAAGTGATTGAGGATTATATTAATGAAATTAGTTTTAGTATTTACTTTCATGATTTTTTTAACTGGTTGTTTACCAGAACAAGAAGTTCGTCCTGAACTGAATATCGATAGTTCAGCCTCCACCATAACTGATGAAACCCTCGTAAATCAAACATCGGCCAAATCAACTTGGTATAATTCAGGAATTACAAATACGACACTCACCATTGATGTTGACAATGCAAAGTCAGTCTATTTAATTGGCGACGGTATTCAAGACCATCTTGAAAGTGCCACAAATTTTCGCGCAACTTATTGTCTTGAAGTACGTTTTGCTCAAACAGCAATTACAGCACCTCGAAGATTACGGGTGAAGGTAACCCCCGTTTTTACCAATCAGCTTTCATCTACTGAAAGCAGTAGAATTTTAGCTGTAAATATTGGAACAGAGATTGGAAATAATTTTTGTGATAAATCCTCTCTTGAAACTGTTTCAGGAAAAGAAGTTACTATCGTATCAGCTGACTCAAACTATGATTCAACTGTAGATACAAATGATATAGGTTTTGTTTATAAGCCAAGTAATATCTGTACCAATTGCACAAATATTTTAACCAGTAATGAAGTCATTCTTTACCAGTATGATTCAGAAAAAAATGCTTTGCTCAGAGTCGAAAATAGTATTATTGAATATTCTAATTTAAATCTTAGAGTTGATATGAACTCAAACTCATCTTCTGGTCAAAGCACATGTACCAACTCAGAATGTGTCTCCCTTGGATTTGACTGTTGCCAACAAGGGCAATGTATAAAAGAAAAAACACCTAAACTAGGCGGAGTAGCCGCAGATCCTGTCGGGTATGCAATTGCTGAATCAGAAAAACTAACTAATGAAAATTGGTATAGAAAATATTCTCAATTTTATTATGCCTGTCTGGAACTTCCTCCTGAAAATGAAATCCCCCAAACACCTGTTGATCCAGTTGATCCCACAGGTGATGCCGAGACTAGATTAGAAGCTTTAATTCTTGATTATAATTGTATTGAAGAACTTAAGAGTCAATCCCTGTCAGATCCATTCCATACAAATCCGATTAATAGTAGTGTGACTTATTCAAGCTGTAACACAACCTTAGTTAGTGATGATATCTATTATAAATCAGTTATGAGCAGAATGTATCTTAACTGTGGTTGCGTGGAAAAAACAGATGTAGATGCAATGATTGCAAATTGCCCGGCTTATACCTACGAGCCACTTTTTGCAAGAGACCTTAATGGCAATCTCACCAATAATATCCTGGCCCTAAGTTGCAAAGTTCCTGCTGTGAACCAAACTCCAATGCCATTTCAAAATTTAGAAATTGCCGTTAACTCAAAAAGTGCTCCTCACCGATTTTTTGATACTAATAATATTGAAATTAATCCCTATGAAGCTCTTCCTGCAGGTGCCTCGGGTATACAAGAGGGAGAGAGTTTTCAATATCTAGATACCTATTATATCTTTCCTAGTAATGGCTCTTTTAATATGAATTCAATCTTGGGCCAAATGAATATTCAACTGAATCAAGCCCATCCAGCTTATAAAGTTGATCTTGATTTTGATAGACAATATATTATTTCAACCCGAAATGGATTTTATCAATCTTGTCCTACCTGTGCTAAAGATTCTTGGTTTAATAATTTTAGTGCCTTTCCTTTTTCCAATATGGGTGTTGGACAACAAGCCGTTGGTTATACAACGAGGAGGGATACATTCTCTACTAATCTTACCCTTGGAAACTATGAAGACAGTCATTTTTCCAGAGCATGTTATGTCCCTCCGACTATGCTTCCCTTTGGACATGAAGCTAATACAAACTCACAGACCCAAAGACTTAACCGATTAAAAACTCAAGCGGCCCTATTTGCCAATGGTTACCAAAAGGACTGGTATGGTTTTAATCGAGGAGCTCTCATTGGTTCGTTTGACGGAGTTACTTGGTTTGCTGTGGGTAAAGGAAGGATTGTAAAATCCACCTCCAACACATTATACCTTGCGATCAACGCTCCTTTTGCAGATCTAGCCTCTCCCTCAAATCACATCGTCAGTGTACAAGAATATGATTATTCTGCTAGCGGAGCTGTTTATGATTACGACCCATTGAAGGCAATTAATCATCCTGAACAAAATGAAGCTGGCTCATGTCAAGAATGGCATAAATGTAATACGGATACTCATTGTATTACAAAACTGGGATGGGAGTATGTTTGCGCTGATGTTAATTATCACCAAACCCGTTGGCCACAATTTGAAGCCATAGGAGCTGACGAGATTGCAAATACAAGTAGGACTGGAACAATCGCCCAGTTTTTACAACAAGGCTCATTAACTCCAAACTCAGATAATAAACGTTGTGTTTATCGTGGAGCTGGATCACCTTGTCGTATCGATTACGATAATATTACAGATGAAAATTTAC
>JABJPQ010000007.1 GCA_018663815.1 Halobacteriovoraceae bacterium
CAGGCCCTGGGTTCCCCCTACACGCTCCGTCAGTATAGAGGGCAAGCGCATTAGTTTTCTGCGCAACCTCATCAGAAACAACCAACTTATTAGGGTCTCCCACAACAGCTATGCTCCGTGGTTCTGTATAGTTTTTTAACTCTTCTGATAGTATGGCTAATGCATCCTTAGACCTTTGCGTCGTTAAAGCCTTAGCAATCTCTGTGATCTTCTTTTTCAATACTTGTTTTTTCATACCTCTTTTTAACTTTTTTACAGTTTACTGACAATAGCTAAACTTTACCGCCTTGACACGCAGCGCTTATTAAAAAAACCTTTACGCTTTTTTAAATCTTTTATAATCTCTGTCGTTAACTAGTACTGTGTAAATAGGAGAATCAAGGCTTGAACTATTCCATTAAAGTGTATAAGCAATATTTTAATTTTGCTGCTTCTCACTTTCTCATTTTTAAAGATGGAACACGTGAACCTCTGCATGGGCATAACTACAGAGTTATGTTGAGAGGTGAAGCAAATGAACTTCAGTCGGACATGGTTTTTGATTTTCTAGACATCAAACCAATTGTACGAGAAGTCTGTAACGGCCTAGATCACAAGCTTCTACTACCTAAAGAAAATCCGCAAATTGAAATATACACCTCTGCAGAAAACATAAACCTAAAAACACCTTGTGGAGCAAACTTTAGCTTTCCTTCCCAAGATGTTTTATTACTACCAATCCAAAACACAAGTGCTGAAAGACTTGCTATTTATATCTGTGCAGAAATAAGAAAATTGACCTCTGCAAGATTTAATTTCAAATTCAAATCTCTGGAGATTGAAGTTGAAGAGACTCCTGGCCAATCAGCAGTCTTTATCTACAAGGAACAAGAATAATGATTTTCACACCTCTTAGCCCTGGAACCTCTGTTGAAGGCCTTGAAATAGAAGCTTTAAAAACTGATATTCAAACAAATAAGTACCTCTACCTTTTAGCCGGAACTCACGGTGACGAAGTAGAAGGTGTATACGTCTTACAACAACTTCTTAGCTGGCTTAAAGAGGAACACTCAATAGAAGAACTACCCATCGTTGTCGTGCCAATACTCAACCCAGATGGATATCGAAGTGGCTCTAGAGTTAACTCTCATGCAGTTGATTTAAACAGAAACTACCCAACAGAAAACTGGTCTAGTGAGTTTAAAAAAGAAAAATATAACCCTGGAAGTGCACCACTTAGTGAGCCTGAAAATGAGTTTTTGGATAAGCTCTTTAAAAAATTTCCCCCTGGCTTTATTATTTCATTCCATTCCTGGAAGCCAATTATTAATTTCAATGACGATGCTGAAGACGTTGCAGAATACTTATCAAGTTATAACGAGTACCCAATTACAGAAGATATTGGCTATCCAACACCCGGATCACTTGGAAGTTATGCCCCTGAAAAATTTAATGCTCCAGTTATTACTTTTGAATGCCCAGTCTTGAATGAAGATATTTCGTTAAAAAGCATTTGGGAATGTAACGAAAAAGGGCTTAAAAACCTTATTCAAAGTGAATTGCTCAAAGATAAGCTTAAATAACTAATTAAAATTCACCTTAATCTTAATTTGATCATCTTTTATTTCGGCTAAACCTAAAATTTCTAATTGTTCATTTTTGACCCAATAATAGGGAAAATCTAACTTATTCATCACAATTTCTTTAGCACGATCCTTATTTAACACAACTCCATTTTGATAAAGCTTTGCTTCTTTTTCTTCAAATAAAATTGTTGAAAAAGGAAGAACTTGATCGACTGCAAGAAAGGGTATTTCATCTTGATCCCAATTTTTTTGCTCTAAAGAGTTTTCGAGGCTACAACCTCCGACTCTTTCACGAATTAGACCTTCAAGTACTCCTAGAGTTCCAAGCTTATTCGCGCAATCTGAAAAAAGAGTACGTATATAAGTTCCTGAGCTAACTGTAAAACGAATCCATAGGTTTGGGAATTCGTACTTAATAACCTCTAATTCGTAGACCTCTCGTCTCACTTTTTCTTTTTTAATTTCTATGCCCTCTCGGGCCCATTTATGTAGTGGCTTTCCCTCATGCTTAGCCGCAGAATACTTATGCGGAGATTGCCAGTATTCACCTAGGTACTCTTCTTTTAATGTCTTTTCAATGAAACTACTCTCAAGGTGAGCAATAACTGTTTGCAGAGACTCAGATTCATCCCTTTGTGAGACTCCCTCTGTTAGATCCCCTGTTTCAGAGGTTACTCCAAGAACTCCATGGGCTAAATAAGTTTTTGGTAAACATTCATGAATGAACTCATTTAGCCTTTGTCCTCCTGCAATTCCCAGCATAAGCACACCACTAGCAAAAGGATCCAACGTTCCAAAATGCCCTACTTTTCCAATTTTTTTTAGTCGTGGTTTCCACTGTCGAATAACATCATAAGAAGAGATATCAGCTGGTTTATTTAAGTTAAGAATAACAGGTTTATGCTTTTCCATTTTTGCTTTTACTTAGAAGATCCTCAATGGCCCTTTCAGCTTCAAACTGAGCATCGTAAAGAAGCTCAAGAGATGGCGTATGTCGGACCTTTAATTCTTTTGCTAAGATTGTTCTCAGTCTTGAAGCAATTCCCTCAAAGGCTTTTTTAATATCGCCTCTTTTGCCTGCATCGTAAGTATCCCAATAAACTTTTGCGTGCGAATAGTCTGGATTTAATTCAACTCGAGTAATACTAACTAAAGAAAGTCTTGGATCTGAAATATCTTTTCTAACCGCAATATTAATAGCTTTCTTAAGTCTTTCCTCAAAGAAAGACTTTCCTTGCCCTTGTTTTCTGGCCATATTCTTCTCTTCGCTTAGTGTACTGTAATGCTACTTTCGAGCTTACGATCTTTCTTTTCTAAAATATAGGCTTCAATTAAATCGTTA
>JABJPQ010000006.1 GCA_018663815.1 Halobacteriovoraceae bacterium
TGGTAATCTTAGTCGTAAGCATAAGCTCTCCTTTTTAATAAAATTGTTTTTCGCAAAGTTATTTTATCAGAAAATGAGCTTGTGCTTACTTTATCGAATTAGTCTTGATTCATTGTTTCCCACTACGATCCGAGAAGAGCCAGGTTTAAAAAACTGATCTGACATATTTTTAATGTCTTCAACTACATCAGGGCTTCCTTTACCATCAATTAACACCACTGGAGTATTTCGCTGTAGATCTCTTAAAATCCAAGGCACCACTAAACTATGAGTTTTCCCCCTTCCTGTTGAACCAATAATTTGTACATGTGATGTGCGCTCTGTATCTGAAAGATTAATTTCTAAGCCATCAAGAGTTTTACCTATTGGGATTTTTGTTTCATCCCGGTAACAAGACTCAAACAGTAGCTTGGCTCTTTTTGCTAACTCTTTCGTATTTTTTCTAATAACGTAAACTAAAACCCCCAAGGCCAGGACAATCAGTCCCCAGCCTATGAGGTAAATTTCTTCATAATTATTAAAATAAAATATTTCAATTTTTCTTTCATTCTTTGAAACCCATAAAGAACCAAGAAGGGCCATAATGGTGGCCCCTCCTGCAAAAAATTGCTGTGTTGTCATGGGTTCGTTTTTATCATTTACTTTTTCTTCCTGACTAAATAGCAAGTTGAATCTCCCTTTTTGTGTAATGATTATTTAATAGTTTTGGCATATAGGTTTGAGCACATCCATTGGTCTGCATATAGCTTTCACTTAATGCCTGATTTGAAGTTTTGCCTTTTTTAGACTCAATCCAGTCTAAAATAAACTCAGCTTTTATTATTCCTTCATTTTTTGTAATCTTTGACGTAACTTCCATTACAAAATCAAGACTCCAGTTTCTTACAAACTCCCTGTCACCTTTTGTAAAGTGATCAAGAATATTCATGGCAAAATCAGTGGGGCCATTGCCATTGTATCCCCAAGTGAAAAACTGTGCGTGACCCCATTTATGAAAGATATTGGCTTGGCCAAATCCGTATTCATAAAGAAATTCCACATCAGAAATCTCACCCTTTTTTAGCACTTTAAGTGCTGGTAATTTTTTAATATCCATTTCTAGACATCTCCTTAGTAGTTATAGCCAAAATTAAGATACAACTTTGGCTAGTTAGTTAATGAAGAGTCTTTTTTATTTTTTATGAAGTTTTTTTACGTGGATTATTATTATGACGGGAACAAGTACACATTACTTTAATCAAGCTCTTATATTTTTATTAACATCTAGCTTTTAAATTAAAGTCTCTCTATGTCTTGCCGATAGGTTGGTAGGTGCAATTTAAAATATTTTTTAAACTGTAAAAAATATTTCTTGCAATAGTGGTTTATTTTTTATATACTTATATAAAGTTCAGTTACTTCCACATAAAATTCCAAAAAACCTTCATAAATTTTATAGACTCCTCAAATAAGGGAACCTTTAGGTAGTCAGTAAATATTTCAACATATTGATTTAATTCAGTTTAAAAATTTTTAAAACTTCAAAAATCCTCTAAAAACCCCTACAGTAGCGACTAAGAGCGGAGCGTTAGATTTCGTTTTAAGCAGCTTTGAGGGGAGTTTCTTTGAAGGTTCGTAAGTCCATACCGAACCCTTGCCAGAGAAAGGGCGAGGACAATCAGCATCTTTTAAAAGAATGTGAATGCCGCGCTGAGTGTAAAACTTTGGGAGGTTATTTAAATCCTGACTCTAAAGGTACAATTGCTTTCAAAAAACAAAATAAATCCAAAAAAATAAGTAAGAAATTTCAATTTAATGGCTGCCAACAAATCGAAGGGCTTTTGATTGATAATTACGAACTTCGATACGATGGACGAGAAGTCACAGGACTTGAAGTTTTATTTAACGGTATTGAGCAAATTCAAGACTATAGAGGTTCTACTCATTTTTACACCTATACAAGTAACGACGTAAACGATCACAGCACTAATATAGAAAATGCGATGATTCATAAGCATATGAAGAAAAACCATCTCTATCAATCCTCAGATCCAAATGGGGCTGAAGCTTCAAAAACTCGTTTTTTAACTGAGATGCCAAAAGAATTACAAATCAACACCAATAAGATGGCTGAGATTTGGAGTTCAAAACCAAAAGATATTCTAGATGCCATGTTAAGAACTTGTTGGTCTAAAGGCGTTTTTGAAACAGGCACTGAGGAGTTAGTCCGTACAGCCTATATAATGATGAAACATATTGAAATTCCAGAGGTCATTGAACAGATATGGCCAAAATTTGATAAAGAAAAATTTAA